>JBCBIN010000041.1:0-14501 GCA_038524555.1 Cyanobacteria bacterium J06623_7
CGCCACCTTCGTGACCTTCGCCACCTTCGTGACCTTCTCCGCCTTCGTGACCTTCGCCACCTTCGTGACCTTCTCCGCCTTCGTGACCTTCGCCACCTTCGTGACCTTCGCCACCTTCGTGACCTTCGCCACCTTCATGACCTTCAGCGATTAGTAATGTTTTCAGACTATCGACTTCAACACTTGCGGCAGAATATTCTTCTGCGTTGATAGTAGCGGCAGAAGTGCCAACAGCAGTTGCTAATCCCAGAGCTAAAAATAATTCTATTGATTTCATACTGATAAGTATTCCTATTAATACTGGAATCTTTGACAATACAGTTAATGAAAAGCCTTGTCAAATAGCAAAATAGACGAATTATCAGTAGTCTCTAATTTAATGCATAAAGATATATTTAAATCAACCAGGACTCAAGATAATTGTGCTTAATTTTTAATTGACTTGGATGCTTTATCGCCTTCAAAAAATAAATTTTAGTTCGATTTCCCACTCAGCGCCTTGACGCGCGATCGCAATTTGCTGAATAAATTCACGAAAGTAAAAACGGCGTTCTGATTCGGAGAGGTCGAACCAAAACTGAGGAATAGAGACTGCTTGAGCGATCGCCTGTAAATTCCCTGGAGGTAGTTGGGCGAGATTGATTTCTAGTTGCGCAATCTCAGAACGTAATTTATAAGTACGTAGGCTAGCAGTTTCTCGATCTAAAATCTCTTGTTTGACTAAATCTGGCAACTGTTGCAGGATATTTTTTTTATGTTCAATTTGTTCCCTGTAACTGTTCTCAATAATCGGAGTATTGGGCACGGTTAACTGAGCCACCGCTAAGGGTAATTCTCGGCAAACTTTAGCAATAATCTGGGTTAAAACTTGTTCGTAGGCGATCGCCTTGCACTTAGGCTGTTGGGGACATTTAGCACAGCGCAAATATAAATATTCCGTCTTTTTGTGGTGTTGGGTGACACGGCTGATATTGAGGGTTAGCTGACATTGCTGACAGATAACCAAACCCGCTAGAGAACGAGGCGCACTGGCAGTACGGCTGGGTAGGGTCCGATTACGTCGCAACAAGCGATCTATCTGGGCTGCTTCCTCAGAATTAATAATTGCCGTATGAGTATGAGAAATGATAGCGCCATCTTTGTACTGTAAGTTGCCCCGATAGACAGGATTACTCAACCAGTTACGTCCCGTTGTCGGCGAAATTCTCTTTCCATAGCGTTTCTCCAAATATCTCACCGCACCCCGCAATGAACCAAATAAAATAAATCGCTCAAAGAAATCTTTAACCACAGGAGCCGTACTCTTATCCACTAGATATCGGTCTTGCCCGCGACGATATCCGTAGGGAGCTTTGCCGGGAGGTGGCAACATTTTGAGACGGTTACGCGCGTGACCTCGTTTTATTTGGACTTTTTGCTGTCTTTTTTGAACTTGTTCGAGCAAATCGCCCAATTTTTGCCTCAGGTCTTGATGTTCTAGCTGTTGCCATTGTTCGGAGCTATAGTCTTGCTCTGTAGCGATAATCTCAATGCCCAAAGATTCTAACTGATTGAGGCGATCGCAAACTGCTGTTACATCCTGCCCCAATTCATCTAGCCGACGTAATAAGAGGTAACTTGGTGGTTCTAGCTGGCAGTCGGCAATCAACTGCTGTAGTTGAGTATTCTCTCCAATATCTTGATACACTTGGTCGACTTCTAACCCCCAAATGTTTGGCTCTGGAGGAGTCTCTAAAAGCGGGTCACTGTATAAATAGGCAATAATCTTCATTAAGGTCGCCGCTATAAAGCGAAAGTGTTTGAGTATCTTATGTGCGCGCCTCGTTCAGATTAATTAGTAACAATCAATTAGTTTGTCGCGGCTTAACCTAAAGCTAAGTTTAGCTAAGTAATATGTTTTTTCGTAGCTAAATGTTAGTTTACTTCACTAGTATTTTCTGGATACTTAAGCAATTTGAGCCTAAAAAAATTTGCAAAATTTAATTAAACTGTCCAACACAAAAGCTTTTATGTACTTTTATAATGAGCTGCTAATGAAATGAGTTAAATAAACGTTAAATTTTTTTTTAAGGTTCAATCTACTGCTAAATTTTATAGTGAGACCAGCGATTTAGTAGATATGGAATTACATCAAAAAACCCTGTGGGAAAAAAGAAGCTTTTTTTTGTTGCCGAATAAGCTCAAGCTTTATCTCAAGGATAGGGAAGGCGAGCACGAAAACTATATTCGCTATGAGAGTCTTAAAGGAGAAGCAAAAATAAGCTGTCGGAAGAATTCTCAGCTGCTTTTTTTAGCTATAGGAATGGCAACCTTTTCTATCTGTATTTTGGTACAAAGTTTGATAGTAGAACTAGGAATTATCTATACCATTTTTCCTTTAGTTGTCGCCATTATCTCGGCCGTTTTATATCAGTTTCGGCAACAAAACTACATCATCTTAGAAACCTGCGATCGCCGCAAAGTTATTTTTTTTCGAGATAAGCCCAACCGTCAAGCTTTAGAAAGATTCCTGACCCACCTCTGGCAACATCGCAAACAGTATTTAAGAGAAAAATATTTTTATATCAACTGCGATCGCGATTTGCAGCAGCAAACGGAAAGGTTGAGATGGTTGCTGGAACAGAATGTAATTAGTAAGTCGGAATATCGCTTCGCTCAAGAAGATTGGATTATCGACCGCAGCTATCAGTCTCGATAAAGATTTACAATACTTGCACGAGGCACTGGCATGAGGCAGAAAATCCCCTAAAAGTGCTTTAACTCATCGTAAAAGCAAAGTAACAGAAATTTATGAGACTGGCGATTATTGGCTGTGGATATGTTGGGAGCAAAGTCGCCCACCTCTGGCATCAAGCCGGCAACGAAGTTACTGTAACTACTACCAGTCCGGATAAGATCGCAGCATTACAGGCAATCTCGACCCAAGCGGTAATTTTTACCGGCGATGATTTGGAGACGCTACAGCGGATAGTTAGCGATCGCGATGTGGTCTTGCTCAGTATTGGTTCCAAACAGCGTACGCCAGAAATATATCGCCAAACTTATTTAGCCACCGCCCAAAATTTGGTAGCGGCAATTAAGCAAAGCCCGGGAGTACGACAGATTATTTATACGGGTAGCTATGGCATTATTAATGACCGCAGTGGTGGCATAATTGATGAAACTGTAGCTGTTCAGCCTAAAGATGAATTCGGGGAAATTCTCGCTCAAACCGAACAAGTCTTGTTAGGGGCAGTTAATGAGCGGCTAAAAACCTGTATCCTGCGCCTCTCGGGTATATATGGCCCGGGAAGAGAGCTTATCAAAATATTCAGTCGGATAGCCGGAACTACACGTCCCGGTGCGGGAGATAGCTATACTAACTGGGTTCATGTTGAGGATATTGTGCGAGCCATCGACTTTGCTCGTCAGCAGCAGTTAGAGGGAATCTATCATCTTAATAGCGATGAGATGATGACCACTAGGAAATTTTTTAACCGGCTGTTTACCGCGCACAACTTGCCCCCCGTTGTCTGGGATCTGACTCAAACTTCCAGCCGTGGTTACAATATGATGCTGTCCAACCAAAAAATTAAACAGGCTGGATTTCAACTGGCTCACCCCAAGATTGAATTTGAATTAGGTCATAAACAATAATTAGAGAAGAACTAATAATCTAATTATCAAGCAACATTGATTCATATTGATACCGACTAAATATTTATGTCTTCCCCACTTCCGACAATTCTGGCATTAGATTTTGATGGCGTGATTTGCGATGGTTTAATTGAATATTTTGCCAGTACGAAAAAAGCCTACGAGCAAATTTGGTCGGCAGAGGTAGCAGATAGTTACGCAGAGAGTTTCTACCGTCTGCGCCCAGTAATTGAGACAGGTTGGGAAATGCCTATTTTGCTACGTGCTTTAGTGCTAGGGAAAACAGAAGCAGATATTGTCAATAATTTTGCCGCAATTGCCCGGGAAATCGTTACTGCTGCTCAATTAGAAAAACAGGCTGTAGTCGATCGCCTCGATGGAGTTCGCGATAATTGGATTAAACATAACTTGGATGATTGGCTGGGGCTGCATCGATTTTATCCGGGGGTTATCGAACAGCTCAAACGGATTGTTAGTTCTGAGACTAAACTGTATATCGTCACTACTAAAGAAGGACGATTTGTCCGACAGCTACTACAGCAGCAAGATCTAGATTTATCCCCCGCGCAGATTATTGGGAAAGAAAGTAAACGTCCTAAATATGAGACTTTGAGAATTATTCGCGATCGCCACCAAGAACTGGGTAAAGAAATAACTATTACCTTTGTCGAAGACCGTCTTAAGGCTTTACAGCAGGTAGCCGAGCAACAAGATCTAAATTTTGTCCGATTGTTTTTAGCCGATTGGGGCTACAACTTGGAAAGCGATCGCCACTGGGCAACCCAGAATGCCAGAGTTAATTTACTATCCTTAACTGATTTTCACCAAGATTTATCTACTTGGTAAACACAATTTTGACTTTAAATTTAAAGTAGTTCTAGCTGGCTGCTTGATATATCTGAGTAAAAGTCAACGTCAACTCAAACGAATATCATACATGTATCTCAACTCTCAGCTTCACAGCTATATGGCAGAATGAGTAGAAATCAACTCGGAATTAGCTAGAGATGGTTGTGGCTGCACCCATTTATCTGTATTGGTCTGAGCGTTTAGATCCCACCACTGGATCAAAATAACGGCGATCGCCGGTAAGATAATTTTTTGACTAATATTCATCGACAAAATTTCTGGTTTAAATTTTTAGCGCGAAGTATTTAATAGTACATGTACTAAAATAGTTTAGTTTTTCGGATTTACTCGCGATCGAGGTCGTGGTTATTCTTAGATATTAATGATAAACACAAAGGGTAGATTGCGCTACCCTCAGGTTACCTCAGCAAGTATACTCCACAATCAATTAAAAATCTGTACTTAAAAATCTGCACTTAGAGGAGTTCGGGGGAAGGGAATCACATCGCGGATATTGGTCATCCCCGTCATAAATTGAACGAGCCGTTCAAAACCTAAACCAAAGCCAGCATGGGGCACAGTTCCGTAACGACGTAAATCGAGATACCACCAAATATCTTCGGCTTCAATATCCATTTCCTGGATGCGTCTTTCTAAGACATCTAAACGCTCCTCACGCTGGGAACCGCCGATAATTTCACCAATACCAGGGGCGAGTACGTCCATCGCCGAAACCGTCTTTTCACCTTCATCTAAACGCATATAAAAGGCTTTGATATCTTTCGGATAGTTGGTCACAATCACGGGTTTTTTAAACAGTTCTTCTGCTAAATAACGTTCGTGTTCCGACTGGAGATCGATGCCCCACTCTACGGGATATTCAAACTGGCGCTCGGCTTTTTCTAACAGTTCCACTGCCTTAGTGTAGGTGACTCGTTCAAATTCATTGTTAATAATATTATCGGCATTAGCCAAAACCGATTTATCGACCCACTTATTAAAAAAATCAAGGTCATCGGCACATTGTTCGGTAACGTGCTTAAAAATGTATTTTAGAAACTCTTCGGCTAAATTTTGGTCGCCCTCTAGGTCGCAAAAAGCCATTTCTGGTTCGACCATCCAAAATTCTGCTAGGTGGCGAGAAGTATTAGAATTTTCGGCTCGAAAAGTAGGACCAAAAGTATAGACATTCTGGAACGCCATGGCCATTACCTCCGCCTGTAGCTGCCCACTAACGGTAAGATAAGCGGGTTTACCAAAAAAATCTTGGCTATAATCAACCTCTCCTCGGTCGTTTGTAGGTAAGTTATTTAAATCGAAGTTAGTGACGGTAAATAGTTCTCCGGCACCCTCACAGTCGCTGGCGGTAATAATGGGGCTATGAATCCAAAGAAAGCCTTTCTCCTGAAAAAACTGATGAATGGCAGCAGCACAGGCGTTTCTCACTCTAAATACAGCTCCGAGAGTGTTTGTCCGCGATCGCAGATGACTGATGCTACGTAAAAACTCAAAGGAATGACGTTTCTTTTGTAGGGGATAGGTTTCGGGGTCGGCAGTTCCGTAAACAATTACCGATTCTCCCTTCATCTCGATCTTTTGTCCTTTGCCGGGAGATTCTACCAACTTACCGGCAATTTCCACAGAAGCCCCCGTGCCCAACTGCTTGAGGATCGTTTCATACTCTGGCAAATCGGCATCTAAAACCGCCTGTAAACCAGCTAAGGATGAACCATCGTTAACTTCGACAAACGAAAAACCCTTTAATTCTCTTTTGGTGCGAACCCAACCTTTAATCGTTACGGATTCGTCAGGTTGCCCATTTTTTAGGATGTCTGCAACGCGTCTAGTTACCATATAGCCTCAAATTCATCGATAATATCTGAATTATTTTAGCGTTCGTGGGGAAATAGGCGTAAGATATCGTTTCTTTAGGGAGTTAATTTGGCTCGCAGTTCCGATTTAAGACGGTTGAGGATTGATTTCTCATCGAGGGAGTCGAGAATTTTCTGTACCACTACCTTTGGACTTTGTTCTCCCCAGGATGCCCCATTTGCCAAATAGGTTTTAGTCACCTGTCCGATCGCATAAGAAGATACTCCCGCAACTCCTCCTTGAGCGATCGCTACCGAGAGATAGGGTGCGAGAGATAACCCTCCGGTAGCGGGAATAGTTAGCCCCAACAGTCCCTTAACCGAGCTTAAGCCGAGAGTTGCCATCAGCTCGCTAGCACTTATTCCCCCCATACTCAGGGCAATATTTTTGAGCAGCCGCACTGCCCCCGATTGCGTTAGATTAATGCCATAGAGACGAGAGAGAGAGAGAATAATGCCGACATCGATTACTGCCCCAGAAAACAGGTCGATCGCCGTTACCGGATTCAGCGCAACGGTCATGGCTTTGAGCATCATACCCCGATTGATTAGATCGTTAGCTGCGCGATCGCGAATGGCAAGTTTACGCTGGAGTAACTGCTCGTTTACTGTATCGGCAAAGAGCATGCTGTTGAGTGCTACCAGAGACTTTCCCTCACGGTCGAGCAACTCTAAAATTTTGAGCTTGAGGGGCTCTACCTGTGATTTTCCCTTAACTCGCTGCACCTTGAGTCTACCGGCTTTATCTTTGACTCCCTTGACCTCTACGGGGGATGCCGCCACCATGATCACCTCCTTGGGGGAAATCAGCTCTTTAACTCGTTCTTCCTTAATCTTGTGATAAATCGCTAGGCGATCAACTTCCGGATACTGGTCGATTTTATTGAACACCAACAGCATCGGTTTACCCGCTTCTCTGAGTCTGGCTAAAGCCCGATATTCAACCTGAGTAATATCTCCCGAAACAATAAACAAAATCAAATCCACCCGTTGAGCCAAGCTACAGGCTAAATCTTCTCGTGCCTGTCCGTTGACCTCATCAATACCCGGAGTATCTACTAGCTGAATTTCGCCGCCCTTACCCTTAATCGTCAAACGTTGATATTTTTCGTCGGTATTAGCAATTTCTTCTGGGGTTAATTTCCAGTTAGCGCGATCGATTGTTGTTGTTACCCCATGAAGAGCCCCGGTAGGAAAAACCTCCTCTCCCACCAAAGCATTGAGCAAAGAAGACTTGCCCCGACCTACCATCCCAAAAGCCGCAATCTGCACTACCGATTGTTCTAGCTTATCTAGCATGGCGCTAAGGCGATCGATCTCCGACTCTAAACCCTGCTGTTCTTCTGCCGTTAAGTCGATGTTGCTAATCAGGTTGCGGAGAGAACTCTGTGCCTGACGGTAATTTAACTCGGCAGTAATTTCTTCTAGACCGTTCAAAGCCTCTGACAACTCTAGATCAAATAACATCGAGTTTGGTGGGCGATCGCTTGATTCGTTTGCCAATACGAAATACCTCTTGATGGTTTATCTCTATGAGCCTTAGTTTTCTAGTGTGCCTCATTTTCCGGGTTTGATCTGTCGTATTTGAGTGAGGATAGCCGACTAGTAATAAGTAATAAGTAATGAGTAATGAGTAATGAGTAATGAGTAATGAGTAATGAGTGAGGATAGTAGGATTTGATTTAGGCGATCAATTTATTTACCGGTTTTTGCTGTTTTCTCCGGTAAAGTCAATCGTTAACCAAAATAGTATTGCAAAGCTATAACTTTGTTTGTACCAGAGACAAGGCGAAAAATATAGCCACGACCTAGCCGAGAGTCGCTATATTGTTTAGTGAAACTTTGTCTCATCGTTACTAAATCTACCTGACATCAATCGTGAATCGTAGTTATCTCCCAGAAACAGTTGCCCATGTCCGTATCACTCAGCAATCAATATCGATGGGCAAAATTGAGGGCGAAGTCAAAGCAGCCGAATATGAATGGCAGTTTCGGTGGCGCTTCCGCAATCGTCATTTGGCGGTTGAGCCGTCTCTGGGTAGAGCTTTGATTCAAGAACCCCTCGAACGATTTCTCGAACGTAGCGACCATCAGCTAGAGGCGGGAGGAGACTACACTTTTACCGTCAGAACTAAGATGTAAAACTGTGATAGCTCAAAATAGACTAAACCTATGACCCTCGCGAAGAATGCATTCCCAACTAAATACTTTGCCGATAAACACATAGTCGTTTTAATTTATTTTTGTCCTAGTTGATTTATTTGTTCGAGGGATTTGGGACTAGGTAGTACAAATTTATGTATCATACCCAATGCCCTCAATTATTATTTAAAACAGCTATATTTGTTGTTCCTACAAAATAAGCGATCAAGCAATGTGCCATAGATGATATCTCATGAGGATATTATTGAGTTAATCCATTCTAGATATTGAGATACGCGGGTGTAATATTCCCACACTCCGTAGATTCCTTCTTTTCCTTCCTTTTCTTGCCAGTTTTCTTGCTGACTATATTCTGCCGCAGAGCATTGTGTAGAGCTAATACCAGCAATCTGCCAACCAGTTTCCGTCTCTAATAGGGCCGGACCACCACTATCACCAGGGCCGCTAATGCCTTCCATTTCTGTGGTGTTCGGCGGTTCATCAAAGCAAAATACTAACCACTGTTCGTCTACTTTTTCGACAATATTGGTAGCCATGCGAAACCTACCATCCGCTCCTTCTACTCCAGCCAATCCATTGCCAAAATCTCCCCATCCGACAAAAACAATATCTTTTCCGGTTTCATCATTCTGAGAATAGAGAGTTAGAGGTAAAACATCCGCTACAGGTCGATTTAATTGAATAAGTGCAATGTCATTTTTGACACTTTCAATCACATCAGCATTCTGCCATTGAGGATGTAAGACTATTTGCTTGATACTATATTGCCAATCGGCGATCAAGATCGAATCTAAGGCGGGATCGCTTGTGCGAGCAACATGGGCGGCAGTTAGTATCCATTCTTCGTGAATCAGTATACCCATACCATCGCATATAAGTATCTCGCCTTCTTGGTGGTTATTGACTTGAACTATAGCAGGAAATTGTTTGCCGTCTTTGAGATAACAAACAGGATCGATGTCATGGCGAATAATCATTATTCATCAATTAAGCTTTCTAAAAATAACAGAAATCGATTCTATCCATCGAAGTCAAATAGCCAAGCTCTAATTATTGTTAGCTAACTGTTCTACTTCCGTCGTAATCTGCTGAATTTCTGCCTCGATCGCCGCTACTTCTTTAGTAATAGATTCGGCGGTGGCAATTTTCTGAGCGAGTTCTTCCTGCTGGGGACGAATGACGTTGGCAAACTGCTGCAAACACTTGTTTAATTCTACGGCTAAGGTATCTTTAAGGGTTTTGGTATAGCTTTGTTGAAGGTTGCGATAGTTCTGTTCTAATTCAGCTTTAAGCTTTCTGCGTCGTCTGGGTAGAGCATCAAAGCTCATCAGACCAAACAAACCTGCCAGTAATAAGGCGGTAGCATCGGCCGAAACTGTACTAAAGACTAATTGTCCGCCCAATCCAGTCGCGGCAGCGGTAATACCCAAGCGCCAGAAGCTATCTAGTCCTTCCTCGGCTGCTAGCTTAATTTTATTGGCAAATTCGTCACTATCTAATTTATCGGTATTAATGGGGGGAAGTGCCAGAGTATCTTCCGACACAGCGATCGCCGTGGAAAGGTCTTCTTTTGCCTCGCGGATAATGCGTTCGCGATATTTCTGAAAGGTGGCGATCGCTTCTTGAAATATTTCCTGCAGGTTTTTGTCTAGCTGAATATCTTTAATTGTCTTGGCTAACCGTTCTTCAAGATAGTCTTCTTCCTTGGTAACTTTACGTTTAAGTACCGTTAGCAACCCGGTATTGTTGTCGATAATCTCTTCTGTTTCTTGGATTAAATTAGTAAATAAATCCTCAATATTATCGCGAAAGATACCAAATAGAAGATTGTATTCTTCTAGTCTTTCCTCAATTCGACGGGAAGTACGGTCAAAAACAACCTTGTCAGACTGCAATTTAGTTTTAATCGATTCATTTTGCTGCTGCAGCTGTTCGAGATAAACCAAGAGAGAGTTTTGTGGTCCTGTCAGCTTAAGCTTAACTTTTTCTCCCTCTGCTAAAAATGCCAATAAAAAGCCTTTTAACTCATCAATTCCGTTACCTGTCTTCGCCGAAATCGAGAAAACCGGAGGCATTTCGGCCAAAATCTCCGTCAAGCCGTTACTAACATACTCGCGAATCTGCTTGGCTTCTTCATCTGCTACCAGGTCAGATTTATTAATCACGACGATAATTTTCCGTGCCCAGGTTCGATCTACCAAAGTCAAGAAATCTTGTTCGGATTTGCTTAAAGGTCGTTCTACCGAGGTAACAAATAGGATAATGTCTGCCTGTTGGAGATAGTTTTCCGTTAATTCCTGATGCTGTTCGATAATCGAGTTGGTACCGGGACTATCAATAAAGACTAATCCCCCAAAACCTTCGGGATTATAGGCATTAATTTCCTGAGTTGTCGGTAAAAATCCGACCGTGGCAATATCTTGATTGTTGAGCTGATTGAGTAGGCTCGATTTACCGGCATTAAACTCGCCGCAGATAAAAATAGAAAAAGGATTAGCTAGCTGCTGCTTTAGTACTTCTGTATCGGGGTCGAAGTTGGGGAAAAGCGCTTTTGCCTCGACAAATAAACCTTCAACTTGCTGGATTGTTTTTAAACTGCGATCGAAAAGTTGCTGTTGTTCTCCGGAAAGAGTTAAAGGCATATATTCTCTTCCTTATTTTCAAAAAATTAACTGATAGAGCTTTGCTTCGGGTCAATTCGATCGCCGATCGCTAGAAGCTACTCTAAATTAAAGCAGTTTTTTCGCCTATCGGGACAATACTTTAACATTAACTAAGAATGTCGAGTTTACAGTAGTTTTCACTTGGATAGACGAGGTTAAAAATTGACTGGTTTGTAGAGCTATAAGCTATTAGCCTTAAGGTAATATTGCACTTCAACCTTAAATATATTTGGTTATAATGCCGAGCAGATCGAGCTCCTTGCGCCCCTATTAGCCACCATGACTACCAGCATTCGACTACCGCGCAAATTTCGTTTAACTCTATCCCAAAGCCTTACCCTGCTGGGGTTACTAATTACCCTCAGCTTTATCGCGATCGCTTTACTTGCTCCCTTGTTTCAGAGTATCGGCTGGTTACAGAATCCGACCGAAGCGTTGGCTAATCCGATCCATGAAGCACCCGGAGCAGACTATTGGTTTGGGACGACTCGTCAGGGATACGATGTTTTTTCCCGTACGCTATATGGAACTCAAGCGGCATTAAAAGTAGTGGTGCTAGCAACTACCCTGAGCTTAGTTATTGGGGTTCCTCTGGGTTTGGTCAGTGGTTATCTGGGAGGCAGAATTGACAAGGTACTAATCTTTTTTATGGATACGGTTTATACCCTACCCGGGCTGTTGCTCTCGGTAACTTTAGCATTTGTCGTCGGCAAAGGAGTAATTAATGCCGCGATCGCTCTGAGTATTGCCTATGTGCCCCAGTATTACCGCATTGTTCGTAACCATACCACTAGCGTTAAAACTGAACTGTTTATCGAAGCTGCTCAAGCGATGGGTGCACCTACTAGCCGCATTTTGACTCGCTATCTCTTTTTTAACGTGATTCAAAGCGTTCCTGTCCTGTTTACCCTCAATGCTGCCGATGCCATATTGATTCTGGGTGGCTTGGGCTTTCTTGGCTTGGGCTTACCTCCCGAAGTCCCAGAATGGGGTCACGATTTGCGTTTGGCACTAGATGCTTTACCGACAGGCATTTGGTGGTCGGCAACATTCCCCGGTTTGGCAATGACTACTTTGGTTACGGGTCTATCTTTAGTCGGCGAGGGATTGGGAGATATGTTGAATCCAGGTATTAAGAAATAGGCAGATGCGATCTTGCTATGGATAGTAGGTCTGCCTTGTGTGGAGATTGATTCAAGGTTTGATGGGGAAATATGCCTCCATCACCTGTCTAACCATCGGTGCGGCTATCGAACCACCCCCTCCACCAGAGTGTTCGGCAAAAGCAACTACAACAATTTCTGGCTTATCGTGAGGTGCATAGGCTCCAAACCAAGTGTGGGAATCTCCCGGAGGAGCCTCTGCCGTCCCGCTTTTCCCGGCCCCGGGAGGAGTTTGGGGTGAATTTAGTCTCGAACCCGTTCCTCCATCAACCACGGCTCTCAGTCCTTGTTTAATCGTGGCAATGGTAGCGGGCTGAAGATTGAGATTTACTTTCTCGGGAGTCGATTGATTTTTCACTAGATGGGGAGTCACGCGATAACCGTTATTGGCGATCGCACTAAACATGACTGCTACCTGTAGAGGGGTGGCGCTAGTAAAACCCTGCCCGATGGACATATTGACCGTATCACCCACAGTCCAACCCCAATTGTTAAAGTTAAGCCGTTTCCAAGCATCGTCAGCAATTAAGCCCCCAGTTTCCCCCCGTAGTTCAATGCCAGTGGGTTGACCGAAGCCAAACAACCGGGCATATTTAATCAATTCCGAGCCGCCAACTCCCCGCCCGATCTGCCCAAAAAAAGTATTGCTGCTCCAGGCTAAGGCAGAAACATAGCCCATCCGTCCAAAACCCCTTCGATTCCATTCTCTAAATCTCGTACCGCTAACGGATAGATAGGGATAAGTTCCCAAGACGGTATGGGGAGGATATTTCCCAGTTTCTAGTCCCGCTGCCGCCGTCACTACTTTGAAGGTTGAAGCGGGAGGGAAAGCCCGTAGAGACATATTGAGAAATGGATTGCCCTGAGACTGTAATTCCTGCCAAACCTCATCGGTAATCGTCTGGGAAAATATATTGGGGTCAAAACTAGGATAGCTCGCCATGGCAATTACCGCCCCGGTAGCAGGATCTAAAGCGACGATTGCCCCTTTTCTAGTACCTAATGCCGCCTCTGCTGCCCGTTGTACCTTGGCATCAATTGTGAGAATTAAATTATCTCCCGATTCGGCGGCCTTCTCCCCCAACAAACTGACCACTCGCCCCGCGCCATTGACTCCGAGTTTTAAGCCGCCCCATTCTCCTCGTAGCTGAGTTTCATAGGCAGACTCAACGCCCATTTTGCCAATTACGTCCCCCAAGCGATAGCCCTGAGACTTTCTCTGCTGTAGCTGTTCGCCGTCTAGCTCTCCCGTGTAGCCTAGAATATGTGCTGCCAGCTTTTGTTCGGGATAGTGGCGCACTTTATCAATATCCGTTTCAACCCACCGCAGCCGAGACTTATATTCCTCTAGTGCCGTTACCTGTTCGGGTGAGAGATTGCGGGCGATGGGAATTAAACTAGGATAGTTGGAGCCGGCATCATCTACTTTTTGCTGGAGTTGTTTTGGTTCAAGCTCCAGGATCTGGGCGATCATTTGCCGATTAGCCGACCAGTTAGGCTCTTTTAAGGCTTTCGGCCAAAGATAGGCCGAATAAGACTGTTTGCTAGTGGCTAGAACTCGGCCATGGCGATCAAAAATATTACCCCGCACGGGCTGTTTGGGAACAATGCGAGTACGATTAGTTTCTGCTTTTTGCTGATTTTCTGCTCCCTGCCGTAGCTGTAAATAATTTAAGCGCCAGCCGATACCGCCAAAAAAAATTAGAGTAATGACCGTAGCGATGGGAATTGCCTGAAGCTGATTACCAACAGTGCGATCGCTTATATTTGGTTTGCTTTTGGAAATAGAACCCATGGATAGCGAACAATACCACAAGGGCATAATTACGAACGGTGGACATTTAACAATGAGCAAGGCACAAAAGATATCTATTTCATTTTTCTAGAACAACATCTTTAGATGAGGTCGTCGGAACAGTTATCGATTCTGTATGCCAGTTTTTTAGCAGTGTTATTGCTATTATTCCCGCATCGGCGGTGGTTTAGATCGTCAACACTTTAACTCATACTTTGAGCTGTCTCTTTCAAGACGATGTCTCGCTCTTTAAGGCAACATTAAGCAAGTTGCTTAGGATAGTTTACGTCTAGTGTGGATTAAAAATCAGAGTAGTTTGTTTTTAAGCTATAAGCCTTAAGCTATAAGCCTCAAGGAAACA
>JBCBIN010000042.1:0-14414 GCA_038524555.1 Cyanobacteria bacterium J06623_7
TTAACTAATAATTATATAAATGCCTGACTTAAATTTCTGGGATAAAACTAGCGGAACTTGGATTAATGTTTTTACTGTAATTTTAGGTACTGGTTTGGGTGTGCTGCTCAAAGATATTATTTCTCATAAGATCCAGACCATCATTACTCAAGGTATTGGTTTGTTGACTCTTTGGATTGGTATTAGTATGGCCAACAGCATGGGTGAAGTTGAAGCAGGAGGGATTAATGGGGCGATCTTGGGTTTACTGGCGATCGCTCTTGGGGGAGTATTAGGGGAACTATTAGAAATTGAAGCTAAATTAACTGTATTTGGCGATTGGCTTAAGCATAAATTTAAAGGTCAAGGATTATTTACCGAGGGATTTGTGGCGAGTAGTCTTCTATTTTGCGTTGGTCCGATGACGCTACTCGGTAGTTTTAGTAATGGACTGAGTGGCGATAATACTCTACTGGTTTTGAAGTCCACAATGGATGGCATCATCTCGATCGCCTTGGCGAATATCTATGGGATTGGAGTCGGTTTTTCCTCCATAGTTATATTGCTCTATCAGGGTGGCTTATCTCTACTGGTAGGACTATTGGGCAGTACGGTGCCTCAGGCGGAAGATAGTCCTTACCTGCTGCTTATCTCGGGTATTGGGGGATTAATGATTATGGGAATTGGCTGTAATCTGCTAGAAATTGCCAAAATTAGAGTTGCTTCCTTTTTACCGGCGATCGCCCTTGCACCTTTGGTCTACTGGTTGACTAGCATCGTGATGAAATAATAACCCGATTGTGAGCGCGATCGCAGTCAAGCTATTTTTGCCCCATTATGATGTGAATATAAATACGGATATAAATAACGCCAGCCACACAAAATATAAGACTGCTGGTAGATAGAGCCTACTTAGATAACTTTCAGACATAACGTAATTTGGGGATGTTGCCTTGTTAGCAGCGTCCCTCTTGTTTTTGGTTAATTATGACTGGCTATTTAACTTATAGTCGTTCAGAATAAAAACCACGTATTGTTTTTATTTATTAGTCCCTATATGCGCGATGTGTGACCGAAAGAACTTCTTTCGGGTAGCGAGTCCTTTAGGAGTAACCAAAAGAACAACTTAAAGAATACAAAAATTAACTAGAAAAACTACAATTGATGAGCAAAAAGTACGCTAGTATCTCCTTGCTCGATCGCTATTTAATCACGCGGCTGATGCCCAATTTAATCTTAGCGATCTCTATCTGTACGATTCTGAGTGAGTTAATTGGTATTTCTTTCGAGCAGGTAAAATTTGTCGCCCTCGAAGGTTTGCCGCTCAAGATTACGGCTCTGGTACATTTGCTCAAGCTTCCGGCATTTTTTACGTTATCGTTGCCCCTATCTATCCTCATGGCAACTATAATTACCTACAGTCAGCTAGCGAAAGATAATGAAATTGTTGCTTTCCAGAGTCAGGGAATAAGTTTATTTCGTTTGTTCTGGAGTCCTGTGGCGATCGCTTTATGTCTGGCAATGGTGATGTTTTTGGTCGGCGAGTTTGTGGTTCCTCAGGCTAACTACCAGACGGCAATTATCTTAGAAACAGAGTGGGGAGTAGACCGAACGCAGCTGGCTAAATACAATAAGCAGGAAATTATCTATCAGCAGTTTAGTGGAGATCGAGCTGAAGGGACTTTAGAGTATTTATTTTTTGCCGAACGCTTTGATGGTAAACGGATGCATGGTATTACCTTGCTCGATTATCAACACCAACAGCTAGATAAAATTATTACCGCCAAAATAGGACAATGGCAACAATCGCAACAACACTGGCAGTTACTAGACGGCACTCAGATTATCGTTAGTGGCAAGAGAAGGGCAACAACAAGACAGGACTTTAGCCACTTAGCTCTACCGTTAACCAAAGATATTTTAGATTATGCCAACCATCACCGAGATAACCGCGAGATGAGTATTTTGGCGCTATATAGACGGTTGGAGATTATTAGCAACACAAACCATCAAAACAATATTCGTCAACTACAGATAAGTATTCAAGAAAGATACGCTCTACCTGCTTCCTGTATTGCTTTTGCCCTACTTGGGACGACTTTAGGCATAGTAACTGCCAAAAAAGTAAAATCTGCGGCCTTAACCATCTCGGCGATCGCCATTTTTCTCTATTTTGCGACCCAGTTTATGGCTACCAGCCTAACCGCCAGCGGCATTTTACCAGTATTTTTGGGAGTATGGTTACCCAACATTTTGAGTTTATTACTGGTATTCTATGGAGCTAAAACTCAAAGAATTTAGTCTCGGTCAACAAATAGCTATCTAGGTAAATTATTCTCACTGCAATTTACTGTTTACTGCTTACTGTTTACTGTTTACTGCCAACTGTTCTACTGCTGCTTCTAAAGCGATCGCAATATGTGTCCAGTGTGTTCCTCCCTGACAAAAGGCTATATAAGGTTCCCGCAAGGGGCCATCGGCAGAAAATTCTGAGGTGCTACCGTCAATAAATGTTCCTCCAGCCATGACTAGCTGACTGGCATACCCCGGCATAGCCCCGGGAACGGGTTCGACATAGGAATCAACAGGAGAATTTTGTTGAATTGCTTTACAGAAGGCAATTAACCTCTCGGCAGAACCTAGCTGCACTGCTTGAATAATGTCTCGTCGGGGGAAGAAAGGCAGAGGATTTACAGGATAGCCTAGCTTATCAAAAATGTAGGCAATTAGATGACTCCCTTTGATTGCTTCACCAACCATTTGGGGGGCTAAAAACAGTCCTTGAAACATGAGCCGATTTTGCTCGAAGGTTGCCCCGCTACTGCTACCAATCCCCGGAGAGGTTAAGCGACAGGCTGCCATCTCGACTAATTCTGCTCGTCCGGCAACATATCCCCCGGCAGTGACGATAGTTCCCCCGGGGTTCTTAATTAACGAACCTGCCATCAGATCGACGCCGACGGCGGTTGGTTCGAGATCGGCCACAAATTCGCCATAGCAATTGTCTACAAAGCAGACCGTATCGGGGTTTTGCCGTTTTACGGCGGTAACGATGTTGTGAATATCTTCAATTGAAAGGCTTTGCCGCCAGGAGTAGCCACAGGAACGCTGAATCAAGACGAGGCGAGTTTTGTCATTGACGGCAGTACTCAAACCATCCCAGTCGATCTTTCCCTGTTCGGTTAGTTCCAGTTGACGATAACCGATCTGAAAATCTTTAAGAGAACCCTGATTATTGCCCCGCAAGCCAATTACTTCTTCGAGGGTATCGTAAGGTGCGCCAGCCACCGCCAACATTTCATCCCCCGGGCGCAATATTCCATAGAGGGCACAGGCGATCGCATGAGTACCGGAAACAAACTGAACTCGAACGGCTGCTGCTTCTGCCCCCATGACTCGGGCAAAGACCCGATCTAAAGTAGCTCGACCCAAATCATCATGCCCGTAACCACTAACGCTCGAAAAATGCTGCACCCCCACGCGGTTATCGCGATAAGCCGTCAAAACTTTTTGGAGATTCTGCTTGACCTGAGCGTCAATTTTCGAAAAAATCGGTATTAGTGCCTGTTCTGCTTCTGCTAGCAAATGCTCGGTTTTCATATTTTTCACAGAATGCTGGGATGATATTTATTAGCCAGTCGGGTCTTGCTTTTGCAGTTTAGCTCGATTGTGGCACCTTCGATTTAACATCTTTAAATTAAGCTTTTTACCTCATCTTTGAGCTAGATTAGCGATCGCCGACTTTAGCTTTGTTGCGTTTTGTATCCCACTCATTAGATGATGTATTAAATTACACCGTAAAAAATTATATTGAGTTGAGATTTAGTTTTATCAATGATTGCGACATCAGAAAAAATCCCTCCCGCCTGGGGAACAATCATCTACATGGGCATAATTCATTTTTGCGCTTTATTTGCCCTGTTCCCCCGCAATTTTAGCTGGAGTGCATTGGGAGTAGCCTTTATACTTTACGTAATTACCGCAGGAGTTGGTATCACCTTGGGATTTCATCGTCTCGTATCCCATCGTAGTTATCAAGTTCCCCGACTCTTAGAATACTTGTTGATTTTCTGCGGTACCTTAGCTGGTCAGGGAGGACCTCTAGATTGGATTGGTCTACACCGTATTCACCATAAATATTCCGACCTAGAATCTGACCCCCACAACTCACTCAAAGGCTTCTACTGGAGTCATCTCGGCTGGATGCTCTGTCAAAACCCGGCTAACGCCAAAATTAGCCGCTATACCAAGGATATTGCCGGCGATCGCTTTTACCAATTTTGTCAGTACGGTATGATTCCGATCCAGCTAACTCTAGCCGCAATTCTCTACTATTTTGGTGGCATGCCCTGGGTCGTTTGGGGTGTATTTGTCCGCCTGGTTGTAGTGTTTCACTGTACTTGGTTCGTTAACAGCGCTACCCATAAGTTTGGCTACAAAAGCTATGAATCCCACGATACTTCCCTCAACTGTTGGTGGGTCGCCCTACTGACCTTTGGCGAAGGCTGGCACAACAATCACCATGCCTTTCAATACTCTGCTCGTCATGGTTTACAGTGGTGGGAAATCGACTTAACCTGGATGATGATTCAAACTCTATCCTGGCTGGGACTGGCAACTAACATCAAGCTTCCGCCCCAACATCAATTAGCTAACATAGCCCCTAAAGGAGACAGTTAGAGCCTCGGCTATTCCCCATAGCTATTTCTCTGTGGAAATAGGCTTACTGCATCTCCAGGTGTAGGCTGGGCATTAAACGCTGTAGGTTTTTGAGAGACTTACCCTGCCAAGGATTTTGCTGGGCGCCAATTACTCTCATCTGAATATTTTGGCGCTTACGCACGTTAATAACGAAGCGAGAGAGAATGCTGATTCCCGAACTATTGAGGAAATTGAGTTCTTTCAGATCTAGAGTAATACTTTCTGGTTCTTGCTGAATAACATTATTAAGCAATTCAAAAATAGAAGAGTATTCAACACTACCATGGAGACGTAAAGAACCACAGAAGGTTATCTCATGGGATGATTGATTATAAATAACCTGATAGTTCTCGCCCTTTATTTCCATAATTTTTTGAACAGTAATTGGTGATAGTTTTTGCTGTGTACGATTGCGTTTGATTCTTGGAAACAGTCAGTTTGCCAAAGCTATCTTAGCCTCGAAATAAAATAAATTGAGATTTATTAATAGTTAAATTAACGGCAATTATTAAAATGATGGTGATTAAATTAATAGCTGCACCATAGTTGTTACTGCCATTGAGGCAGAGGAATCTGCCAGAGACTCAAAATGCCAACCCATTTTCGCCTTGTAGTCATTGAGCATGGTCAATAGCCCTAGATTAGAGTGCATTTCATTCTCTGTCATTGCATTCTGTTCTAGCTGGGCAAGATACATTTCTCCCGGATCTCCTTGCAGCAGTTTACTAATTTGAGCCTGAAAACGTTGGGTTTGCTCTTGGCTGATGCTGTTAGTAAGTTGAATCACAATTACTTCATCAATTAGGTGGATTTGGATTGTGATGGGAAAAGAGGAAGTTTTCAAGCAGTATTTCATGCCGTTTTCGAGCAGCTCATTGGCAATATAGCTAATTGCACTTTTGGCTTCCGCCTGTCTAATTTCATCGGGCTGAAGGTCGTTACCGATAAAAAAAGTACTCAAGTAATTGGCTAGAAAGTCCGCCGAGAGACAGTTATTGCGCCATCTTTGTCGGAGGGGAATTGAACCGGGGGAAAAGCTTAAAATCAAGTGTTCTTGACTGATAGGTAAACTTAGCTGAAAGTCTCCCATGGTCGAGTTGAAGATTAAGTTATGACTGTTCATGGAAATAAACAAGTAAAAATAATACGTTGAGATTGTGGGTGTTGGGGGAGTTTATTTGCGTTTTAACACCACTAGGGTAATGTCATCATGAACTTGCTCGATATCAATATGCGATCGCAAATCTCGAATTACTGCCTGGCGAATATCCCGAGCCGAACTTTTCCCATTACGTTGAACTACGGTGCATAGCTGTTCTAAACCATAATGAATCCCCTGGGAGTTTTCCGCTTCTGTAACCCCATCTGTATAGAGTACGGCTACTTCTCCCGAAGCAAAATCAGTTTGGGTAGCAAACACAAAATCAGCAATGCTCTCTTCTAAACCTAGGGGGAACCCCAAGTCTACGGTATCAATGCGTTCGATTTCTCCTCCCTGGCGGAGAATTAAAACCTCTTCGTGTTGACCGCTAATATTGAGTACGCCATCACAATAGTCAACCAGGGATAGAGACACGTCTTTATCTGACTCCAAACGCTGTATATTTTTATAAATCGTACGATTGAGCACCTCGAACAGACACTTAGGCTCGATTTGCTCGTTTTCAATTAACGTTCGCACTGCAGTTTGTACCATCAGCATCAAAACACCACTCTCCAAACCATGTCCGGAAACATCACCAATGCCAATAATGATTCGGTCTTGATGTTGCACCACATCATAGTAGTCACCGCCAATTTCTGCCGCAGTTTCGCTGAAGCCAGCAATTTCGAGAGCGGCAATTTTCTCTAACTCTTTTTCCTTGGGTAACAGCATCTGCTGGAGTCGCTGATTCACCTCTAGTTCGCTGCTTAGACGGGTATTTTCTACCTGTAAACTGTTGTTAAACTGACTAATTTGCTGATGGGCTTGAGCTAGCTGGCGAATATAAATCGACTCTAAATCTCGCAAGCGCTTTTGTTCCAAACAGGCTCCCAGTCTAGCCTTGAGCAGTATAGAATTAAATGGCTTGATGAGATAATCTTTGGCACCCATCTTGATGCACTTAACCACGCTATCGGTTTCCCCCAGCGCCGAGATCATAATCGTAGGAATATGCTGCCAGGGACTATCGCGAATCCACTTGAGAACTTGATAACCATCGATTTCTGGCATAATTATATCGAGCAAAATCAGATCGAAAATGCCCGTTTGAATCATTTGAATTGCCTGCTTGCCATCTCGAGCCACCGTAGCGAGATAGCCTTCTGCCTTAACCTGGTTTGCCAAGATTTCTCGGTTAGTGTTGCTGTCGTCAACGACCAGAATGTGATACTGATTTTTAAGAACTGGCTCTTTCTCTAGCTCTTCTAGTAGATGTTCCGTATCGAGATCCTGGGCAGTATCTTCAATGGTATCAATCTCATTATGAGCGATATTTAACTCGCAAATTTCTGCTAAAAGCTGGTTGGCGGCTAAGTTAATTTGTTCTACTTCTGCCAGTAGATTTTCGCCAATTTCTAGCGCTAACTGTTGGGTGCTGTTAATTACCAATCGAGTTGGTTCTTCCAGTTCTGCCTTCAATTGAGCGGTGCTAATAGCTTGACTGGGATTAGACCAATTTTCCGACACTACCGCCGGATTGAGAAAGTGATCGATGGAAGCTAAAAGCTGGCGACCATATTCTCTGATTTGCTCGACTTCCAGAAAGTGGTCGATTTCATTTTGCGAGTCTTTTAGTTCCTCAATTAAGACTTCGCTGTAGTCCACAATGGCATCAATCGGTACTCCCAGTTCTTGACGCAGCCGTACGAGCTGAGATAACTGTAATTTACCATCAATAAGCATATAATCAATCCAAGCACAATGAGAGCCGGGTAAAAATCTCTATTGTTTCTATCGTGCCCATAATTAGCCGAAAAATCTGGCTGTTTGCTCTTTATGATCGTGTTTTTCGTTCTCTGATCTTTCTGAATCAATAGAAATTTTGCTCGACTAAAATTTTTGACTCCAAGGAAAGCGTCAACATAGCGATTCTCAAACTGGCATTATATAAGCAAAAAGACGATCGCCCTCTCTCAAGAAAAAGCGATCGCCATACATTGATGTATTTCAGCTAAAGACTAATAACTTAAAGCTGATTTAAGCCACACTAAAAACAATTACAAAACCTAAGACTGCCCCAAAGACAATCAAAGCATAGAATTGTGCGCGACCATTTTCGAGATATTTCAAACCTTCACCACTAAGTACGGCGGCCAAACCAGTTAGATTGACTGCACCATCAACGACGCGGTAGTCCACCTCCATAATTTGTCGGGCAATACGGCGAATACCCGTAACGAATACTTTGTTAAATAGTTCGTCCAAGTACCATTTATTGAGCGAAAAACGATAGAGAGTCGGCACCTTATTAGCAATACTGCTGGGATCGATATTTTTAGTGCGATACATCAACAGGGCGACGATAATACCCGTAACGGCGATCGCCACCGAAAGTCCTGCCATGGTGTAGAATTCTTGAAAATCAAAGTTATGAGCTTCAGCTACTAACTCTCCAGGGGCATGGATAAACTCTTCAAAATGATTATTCCAGGGTTTACCCAACAAGCCAATTAGAGTAGAAGGTACAGCTAAAACCAATAGCGGCAAGGCCATAGTTAGCGGGGACTCATGGGGATATTCACTGTGTCCGTGTCCTTCCCCTGCATCTTTGGCACCAGGGCCAAAAGCCATCCCAGCCTCTCCCATTATCTGCTGCTTGATATCGGCATTGTTACCGCGAAACTCACCTTCAAAGGTCATAAAGTACATGCGGAACATATAAAAGGCAGTTAAGCCAGCGGTTAGCCAGCCGACAAACCAGAGAGCCGTATTCGCTTCAAATGCCTGTCCAAGAATCTCATCTTTCGACCAAAAGCCAGCAAAGGGAGGAATCCCACAGATGGCTAAATTACCAACAAAGAAAGCTCCGGCGGTAATGGGCATATATTTTCTCAAGCCACCCATTAAACGCATATCCTGTGCCAGAGTCGGGTTGTGTCCGACTACCTCTTCCATACCGTGAATTACCGAACCAGAACAAAGAAACAGCATCGCTTTGAAATAGGCATGAGTTCCTAAGTGAAATAAACCAGCACTATAGGAACCAATTCCCATGGCCATCACCATATAGCCCAGCTGAGAAACCGTCGAGTATGCCAGACCTTTTTTAATGTCATTCTGAGTCAGAGCGATCGTTGCGCCTAAAAAGGCAGTAAAGGCTCCCGTCCAGGCAATTAGAGTCATCGCCGTGGGTACATGCTCGAATACGGGATACATCCGGGCAATCAGGAATACTCCTGCTGCGACCATTGTTGCTGCGTGAATTAATGCCGAGATTGGGGTGGGCCCTTCCATCGCATCTGGTAACCAGACGTGGAGGGGAAACTGAGCCGATTTAGCTGCGGGACCAAGAAAGACCAAAATTGCAAAGAGAGTCGCGAGAAAAGCACTAATTGCTCCAGTAGAGATAAGTACTCCCAGACGTTCGCCCATGACGCTAAATTCAAAGCTTCCGGTTGCCCAATAGAGTCCCAGCATGCCCAAAAGTAGCCCAAAGTCACCCACACGGTTGGTTACAAATGCTTTTTGACAGGCATCAGCGGCGGGTTGGCGATCATACCAAAAGCCAATGAGAAGATAGGAACACATCCCTACCAGTTCCCAAAAGATATAGATCTGGACGAGGTTGGGGCTAATAACTAGTCCAAGCATTGATGAGCTAAAGATGCTGAGATACGCATAAAAGCGCACGTAGCCCGGTTCATGAGCCATGTAGCCATCGGTATAAATCATGACTAAAAAAGCCACGGTAGTAACGATTACCAGCATCATGGCGCTGAGATGATCGATGGTATAGCCCATCGAAAGATGAAAATCTCCCGCCGAAGCCCACTCAATTGTCCGAGTAACGGCTTCGTGTCCGTGGATCTGACTCCAGAGAATGGCAAAGGACATTACCATAGTCGCGCCAATAATAGACACGATAAAGACGGCGACGATCTGACGTAGGTTATTGGTCGCCTTATTGACAGAAATCAAGCCAATTCCCACCAGCATCGCCCCAATTAGAGGCAAAACGGGAATCAGCCAAGCATATTGATAGAGCGGTTCCATGTTGATATCTAGGTATAGATTGCTTAACTACTAGTGGTGATTCACGCTAATCATTGTGACATATGGGATTACCCAAGAATCTGTTTCGAGATGGATATCTTTAATTTAATCTTTGCTACGGAGTCAAATCTGCTCGTAAGATACATTCACTATCGAGGATACGATATCGCCGATCTTGGAAGACGCTACAGGAATCTGTAACTAAAGAGATTGCGGGGATAGCGCCCCGTTCTAGTCGAGCGATCGCCTGTTGAGTAACGGGCTGTTGGTCGGTTAACCAGCGGTTATCCGCTAGATAGTTTACTGCAAAACTAGATTTATCGAGCAGCCATAAATCTACTCCATAGCGTTTAAGAAAATCTTTAACTACCGTGAGTTCAGGAGAATACTGAGCCTCAATCAGATCGGCAAGACGCTGCTGTAGAGGTAAAAAGTAGCCCATGTGGTAGGGAATGGCATGTTCGCGGCTAGATAAGACAGAACGATTGGTAAAGCTAGCCAGATTATCTGCCTCTGGGGTTAGGGATGCAATCAGGGTATCTTTAGGCTGACTTTGAATAAATTCATACAGTTGGGGATGTTGACCCGTAACGTAACCCGTATCGAGAAATTTATCCCGACTAGCGGGGTACCCTACCAACAGAGTGGCTAATAAACCGACAAAACCCAGGGCGACTAAAGACTTATTTCCGGCTGGCGATCGCTTTGCCCAGGTTAAAACTGCTCCGAGCAACAGCATCAAGGTCATACCGGCAGCAATTACAATTACAATTCGTAAACTACGGGCAATATAGCGGCTGGGCAAATAGAGCTTAAACAGTACGGCGTGGGCGATAATAAACCAACCAAAGGAAGCAACTAGCAAATCCCGCAGATAAGTAATTTTGGGATTAATTTGCTGGCTTAACTTAAATCGCTGGGGATATTTCAATAGCCAGGGAAAAAATAACCCCGCTACGGCTAAATCGGGGACGAATGCCTGAAATAAGCGTAAACCCGTTCTTCTGCCACTAATCCAATATTCCCAGAGGTTATCGTCAAAAAAACTAGTTCTGCCGCCATGGGCAAACTGAGGGATGTTTCTCGCCTGGTCTAAGGTGACGGTGGGGCCAAATTCAGAGGAGGCTAAAGCATAGGGTAGAAGAATGATAAAAGAAATAGCTAAACCAATGCCGCTCAATAACCAAACTGATTTATCCTTGCTCAAATGGGGTAGGTATCCCTTAACCTGCCAAAGCTGTACAAATAAAGCTCCGGCAAAAATCAGCACCATCGGCGGATAGAATAACACCGAGAGGATTAGCGTAATACAGACCCCTAGTACGGAGCGCCGCAGCCAAAAATAGATAAAGATAAAAAAGAGGGGGTAAACAAAATCTTTAGCTGTTCCCGAAATTGTCCCCTTTTCCGCCCAAACATTCTGGCTAAACAAGAGGGTGGTCACAAATGCCCCAAAAGGAATGGGTAAAAGCTCCAGGCTGACCGCAAAACAAAAAACCGCGATAATAATTGCGAGTATGCCCGGCAAAAACTTGTGAAATAGCTGGGGTTCGATACCCAACATTGCCACACCGCGATACAGAGTCTTTACGCCCCAAGGGGATACCGACTGATAATAGTCGGCAATCAAATCATTATTAAATAGCTCGGGGTCGATAAAACGACTCATCCAAAAAATATGCTGGCGGGCATCATCTTGAAAAACATACTCGCTCTCAAATGCTTTGCTTAAGGCCAACAAAGCATAAATTACTGTAAATAATAAAGCTAAACTCAACCAGAGTAGAGAACGTCTCGTGTATAGTTTAGTTTCAGTCGCTAACAGAAATTTAGCTAACTTAGCTATTGTGGCAATCGGCATTTTAAGATAGGTAAGTTTAACGTCGAATATAGTAACTCTTTTTCCCAGTAATTTTTGGCGTTCTGGAGGCGAGGCGCAACCCAACTGCCTTTATCTTCTCCTGTATCTACTCCTTACTGTTGCCCTAACTTGATGTCACCAGAATCTCTACCAACTTTTTCTCTAGTTATCCCCGTCTATAACGAAGAAGATGCGATCGCCGAAACTGTAGAACATCTACACCAAATTTTGCAGTCCTACCAATACGAAATTATCGTGGTCAATGATGGTTCCACCGATAATACTTCCCAAGTACTGTCATCGATCACGGGCATCACCTTAATTGAACACAACTATAATCGTGGTTATGGTGCGGCACTCAAAACAGGTATCCGTCAAGCACAATATCCTCTAATTGTCATTACCGATGCCGATGGTACTTACCCCAATGAGCGTATTCCTGACTTATTGCAGCTAGCCCAAAAAGCCGATATGGTGGTGGGTTCGCGAACCGGCAAAAACGTTACTTACTCAACCTTACGCAAAATTCCTAAGTGGTTTCTGGTGCGCTTTGCTCAATGGGTGACCAAAACCAAAATTCCCGACTTAAATAGTGGCTTACGTGTCTTCCATCGCGATATTTTAGTTAAGTTTGTTCCCGTCTTGCCCAACACCTTCAGCTTTACTACGACCATTACGATCGCCATGTTGACCAATAATTACATCGTTCACTATGAGCCAATCGACTATTTTCACCGGGTAGGTAAAAGTAAAATCAAGCCCATCCGCGATACTCTACGTTTCGTCCAGCTAATTCTGCGCATGGGGGTCTATTTTGCACCCCTGAGAATATTTTTACCCGTTGCTGGATTATTTTCTATCGGCTGTTTAATCTCTTTGTTTAACGACTTATTTATTATTCAAGATCTAACCGAATCGACCCTAATTTTATTTGTCGCCGCCATTCAAGTTAGTATGTTCGCGCTCCTTGCCGACATGATTGATCGCCGCAGCAGCAGATTTTAATCATTGAGCATTGAGCATTAAAGTATCAATTGTTGCGGATGAGTTACGGCTGATTTTCTCGCTAAAGGCGATCGCTTGAACCGATATACTCTTTTTCTTTTGCTCCTTGGTAAACTAATCGGTAATCATTTAGTGCCAAAAGTCTAAATATTTATGCTCGATTTTCTTAACCCGCTGCTCAATCGTCGTCCCGAACTTATTAAGGCAAACGTCGAAATTTATACCTGGGCAACCTGTCCCTACTGTATTCGCGCCAAGTTATTGCTATGGTGGAAAGCCGTTAATTTTACTGAATATAAAATCGATGGTAACGACCAAGCTAGAGCGCAAATGGCACAAAGAGCCAACGGTAAGCGTTCGGTGCCACAAATATTTATCAACAACGAACATATCGGTGGCTGTGACGATCTCTATGACTTAGATGCCAAAGGACAATTAGACTCTCTGCTGATTCAAGCACCTAATTGATGTGAACGTCTAAAAGACTGATATTTGTAACCCTAGAAAAAAATAAGTCACCCTTTTTCCTTTAACCAGCTTGAGCCGATTAGTGCTGTGTAACTGTTTATTGCTAGGATATTTAGCATTTCTAGGTTAATAAACATGGTTTCGATTGAAGGACAGATTGTGGTGGTTACTGGCGCTAGCAGTGGAATAGGAACATCCTGCGCCAAAATGTTCGCTCAAGAGGGTGCATCACTAATTTTGGTGGCTCGTCGCCAAGATAAGCTCGAAGCTGTAGCACGAGAAATCCAAGCTGATTATCAAAGTAAAGTTCATCTACTCCAGCTAGACGTGAGCGATCGCGCTGCGGTTGCTACTGCCTGGGCTAATTTACCTCCAGCCTGGCAAAAAATAGATATTTTGGTCAATAATGCGGGGTTGAGCCGTGGCTTAAATAAGCTACATTCGGGAGCGATTCAAGACTGGGAAGAGATGATTGACACCAATCTTAAAGGTCTACTCTACGTGACACGATCGCTTTTACCGGGAATGGTCGAGCGCAACCACGGACACGTAATTAACATTGGTTCGATTGCTGGACACGAAGCCTATCCCAACGGCAATGTTTATTGCGCTACCAAGGCAGCAGTGCGGACTCTCTCCCAAGGAATCAAAATGGACTTATTGGGAACTTCGGTTCGAGTTAGCTGTGTCGATCCCGGTACGGTCGAAACCGATTTTAGCAACGTTCGTTTTCGGGGAGATACGGAAAAAGCCGCCAAGATCTACCAGAATATGAATCCTCTAACTCCCGATGATATTGCCGAAGTCGTCGTATTTTGCGCCACTCGCCCCGTTCATGTCAATATGAGCGAAGTATTAGTTCTCGCCACCGACCAATCTAGCGCGACGATGATTAATCGACACTAGTCAGATAATAATGTCCTGTCGCAGTTTGTCTTGGATTTAAAGTTTATTTGGTGGATGAAATTAACGAGCGATCGCTGAAGAGGCATAGAAAAGACCATTACCATTACCACCATCAGCCCTAACCGTCGCCACATCGACCAAACCAGCACTTGCAATTAATGACTCTAAGTCTGCGGGTTGGTAAGCAGTAAAACCATGTTGGGTTAACTTATTTTTAGCTCTCAGCTCTCAGCTCTCAGCTCTCAGCTCTCAGAAAAACTTTAAAATTTGAGTTTCTTAGATAGACAAGCCAGAAAA
>JBCBIN010000043.1:0-14397 GCA_038524555.1 Cyanobacteria bacterium J06623_7
CAGATATTCCCAACCGACAGACACGCAGGAAACAATTGGCGATCGCTGATAAATCCGTCTGTAAGCAGCTTCTTTTTCCCGCACAAAATCTACTTGTAGAGATTCAGAAGCACTAAAATGTCCCGCTGAAGAAGAGGCATGTTGCATGAATCCGGAATTTAAATTTATTCTACACCCAACCAATTGAGCTATGCCATTTGCGACATTAGGTCTTCAATCGATCTGATAAACATAGCAACCGATAGACCATTTAAATCATAACTATGTTCATATGCAGGTTCTCGATCATAGCTTTTTAAAGTAATTATGCGGACATCGACCTTGGCAATCTGAGGATTGGAAAAAACCGTAACTTCCAACTTCGAGCGATTTCCCAAATAAAAATAACATGGTGCCTCTGACAGGTGTACCTGGGTGCGGCGAAACTTACGATCTAAAAAATTGGTCACGGCAGAAACATTCCCCGCGATCGCATTGTAGGCATTAGCTCCTCCATAACTCTGATTGAGAGGAAGATTTAGACCTTGCTGTTGACTGTCGAATAGTGACATAAAATTAAATTGCGCGTACGTTGCAAAACACCTATAAGTAATATTAAAAAGCATAACTTTACTATTTAGGCAGTTTGTTCATGGTTCTCTAAATTAAATTAGTTTGCCGATCTGAGGATTTTTGACTCAAGGCTTGCTTTTATTACCCCGTATATTTTATACTGATATCCTAGTTAAACATGGGCGAGTGGCGGAATTGGTAGACGCACCACACTCAAAATGTGGCGGGAAACCGTGAGAGTTCGAGTCTCTCTTCGCCCATAAAGATATACATAGTTGTGCTTTCAGGGATTAAGGTATAAGTTAGATTCCTATATTGCTTCATATATTTATAGCAACTCGTTGCAGAAACCCATTCAAGATTCGCTTTTGCGCTAGCTAGAAGTTGCCTGAAAGTTTTGTAGATTACCCAAAAATCCTCCTGAATCCTTTAACCTGGGGAGACTTCTGCCGAGGTTTTCCATATGTATGCGATCGCATCTCTCAAACTCAAATCAACCAAAACCTTTTCCTCGACCAGACTCAGACCAAATAATCAACTCTCCATTTTGACCCCCCGCAGCCAACTGCTTGCCATTTTGACTCCAGGCTAGACAGGAAAAACCACCCTTTGCACCTTCTAATACTTGCCCTATTTGTTTAGCTTTTGTCCACAAACACAAGTGTCCGTCATCCCCAGCAGAAGCGAGTAATAAATTATGAGGGTGAAACTTCAAAGCTTGAACTTTGCGATCGTGAAAAGTCAAAATACGAGGATTCCAACCATCTTCATCTTCAGCTTGTTTTTCCCAGACTGCAACGACTTCCATACTCGACGCTGTTAGCCAAGGTACATTACTCGATTCTTTTGACGACCAAGCTAGGTTGACAACCTTACCGGGAAAACCTCGTATAACCCAAGGATGAGGAATACCATATTCGAGGACGGTGATCGTCTTGTCTAAATTACCAGAGGCAATATATTTGCCATCTCCAGACCAAGTTATAAAAATACTCGCTGTGGGCATATCAATGAGATAAGGGTCGCTATCCCAATCTTTAGCAGACCAAACTTTAACTCCCCCATTACCGGCGATCGCAATTTCTTCTCCACTTGGTCGCCAAGCTAAATCCAAAACCGAAGAATCTTCAAAAGGCAGAGTAGTTACAACTGCTTGGGTATCGGCAGACCAGATTTGCACGTAACGCCCAACACTAAATGCTAAGTAGTTACCAATAGGACTCCAAGCTAGTTTATCTATCCATGAGGGCGCATTATCTAAGGTCGCGATTAAATCTAGAGCTCCCACTCTTATGCCTTTTAGTAAGGAGGGATTCATAGACCAGACTTCAACCTTGCCATCCTGTCCGCCAGCAGCGAGAAACCTACCATCGGCAGAAAAAGCCAGACAGTCGATTGATTCTAAACCCTCAGGTAGTAAACTAATCAGGTTGCCATCTTGCCATAGAATTACTTGCCCTGCTGCTGAACTAGCAGCTAACAAATCATCGGCAGACCAAGCTATTGCGGTAACGTATTCTGATAGATTGCCTAGCCATTGTTGCTCGAAGAAGGTTTTCCCTGGTTTCTTTACACTAGGCATTGCTTAAAGTCCTTTCTCATCTGCATTTGGTCTAGATTACGACCGATAAAAACTAATTCATTTTTACGGGTTTCTCCTTTCTTCCAAGGGCGATCTGGCTTGCCATCAAACAGCATATGTATTCCCTGAAAGACAAAGCGGTCTGCTTCTCCCGCAATATTTAAAATGCCTTTCATGCGAAAGATATCCGCTCCGTTAGCTTCTAATAAATTATCCAACCAGTTATTAAGTTTTATCCCATCCACTTCTCCAGATTCTACTATGGCAAAAGAATTTACCGTCCAATCGTGTTGAGGGCTAGTTCCATTGAGCAAGTCTGGGGAGATTTCCAAAGCACGGTCTAAATCGAATGCCTGTACTCCTAACAACGCATCCATTTCTAGTTCGGAATTTTGGGTACGATAAATTTTTGCCATCCCATTCATCCCTTTAATTTTGCTTTCTAATTCATCCAACTCCTGGGGACTAACGAGATCGGTTTTATTGAGTAGAATGACATCGGCAAAAGCAATTTGTTCCTGTGCCTCATTTGCCGACCAATGTTGTTGGATGTGTTTGGCATCGACAACCGTAACCACTGCATCTAAATTAATTTTGTCCCTGATATCTTCATCGACAAAGAAGGTTTGAATTACAGGGGCGGGATCCGCTAAACCAGTAGTTTCGATGACCAAGTGGTCGAACTTTTCGCGACGCTTCAATAATTTACTGATAATGCGAATCAAATCCCCTCGCACCGAACAGCAGATACAGCCATTATTCATGGCAAAAATTTCTTCATCAGCATCAATCACCAGTTGATTATCAATACCCACTATCCCAAATTCATTAACGATGACTGCTACTTTCTTACCGTGTTCGTGGGTGAGGATATGATTGAGGAGAGTGGTTTTCCCCGCACCCAGATAACCAGTTAGGACTGTAATGGGAATGCTGTTGGTGGTTGTCGCTACCATAATCTAATTCCTAAGCTGTTTTAAATAATGGTAATAGATCTCATTGTCCCAAAAATATGACAGCCTTGAAATTTAATAATTGTGTAATCAATTCTTTTGATTTTCGTCTGAATTTATTTCGGTCGTTAATTCTTTCTCTAACTCTTCAATTGCGTCGACAATTGGCATTAAACGTTTTCCAAAAGCAGTCAATTTATACTCTACATGAGGCGGAACTTCCGGATAAACAAGCTTGTAAAGAATTCCGAGTTCCATCATGCGATGAAAATAATAGTTTTTTACTCTAGGAGTCAAACCTTCTAGTCTTCGTTCAATTTCGCTCGGACGACAAATACCCTGACGTATCAAGCCTAAAATATCTAACGACCACTTACAACCAAAAACAGCTTCAATTGCAGCTTTGACGTTTACATTTCTTTGCATAAGAGTTTGTTCCCAATGCGATGGCAATTCTTTCACAAAAGTAAGCTACCCCACAAATTTGTTCCTGGTTGTAAGAATAATCTATCTCTTCATAGGATAGCCATAGCAAAAATTTCTTAGATAATTTACATCAATTACTATGAGTCTGAAAGATAAAGTTGTTTTAATTACTGGCGGTGGCAGTGGTATTGGAGAAAATACAGCCCAAGCTTTTTGTAAGAAAGGAGCAAAAGTAGTTCTCAATGGTCGTCGAGAGTCAATACTCCAACAAACATCAGTCAGAATAGATCCTAGTAGCACCAATATTATTTATGTTGCGGGGGACATTGGCAAAGCAAAAACCAGACAAAATATTATTGCTTCTGCGATATCTAAATTTGGCGGAATAGATATACTATTTAACAATGCAGGAATTTTTGAGCCGAAAGCTTTTCTTCATCATACAGAAGAAGATTTAGAGAGTTATCTAAATTTGTTGCGAGGATATTTCTTTATCTCCCAAGCTGCTATTCCCGAACTTCAAAAACGTGGGGGTGGAGCAATTATCAATATTGGTTCAATGTGGGCTAATCACGCGATCTCTGCTACTCCTTGTAGTGGTTCATCGACAGCAAAAGGAGCGGTTCATGCCTTAACCACAAATTTGGCAATTGAGTTCGCTCCCGATAAGATTCGAGTTAATGCGATCGCCCCTGCGGTGGTGGAAACGCCTTTATTTGATTCTCTGCTTACCCCAGAACAACTAGCTTCATTCAACGATTTTCATCCTTTAGGTCGTAATGGACAGGTGCGAGACATCACCGAAGCAGTATTGTTTCTAGCCGATGATAGCCGTTCTGGATGGATGACAGGGGTTGTTTTACCCGTTGATGGAGGAGTAACTGCGGGACGAAATTAAATGATTATTTTACACTCGCAATTCAATTAATAAAGTCAGGTACTGAGAGTTTGTTCAAAGTATAGCAATAAATATTTTCCATGCTACTTCTGGGTTTTTGATAATTGTAATTGTTATGGCGATCGCCCTAAAGACAATATCGCTATGAAAACAGTACAGCCATAAAAGGCGATCGCTATTATCTTCAAAATTTATCAACTCCCTTTACATCATCGAGTAGCGAAGCCATGCCGTTAGGCTTATCTCTTTGACCGTATTTTAATTGCTAGTGCCATTTCAGAAAACCTCCATCTCATGAGTGCTGACAAACAGTTTCGTCGTTATGATGTCGATTTAATTTGGGGATTAGATTAAGTAGTAAAAAAATTCTGAATCGCTTCTGTCACGGCTTCAGGATATTCTTCATAAATCCCCAACGTTCCTGTTAATCTCACTGTTTGCACTTTGTCTAACTCTGCCATCGCTGCCATTTCTGCTTTCGATTTTGGGGGGGCGTTTTCCGCCAGAATTATCGATACAGGCATTGATACAGATTCTAGAAGCTGCAAAAATTCTTCTCTATTAGTTACAGGATCGATCGCGCCAGTAACAAAAGCAGCAGGGGCATATCTTCCGCCAGGTTTCGAGGTGATTTGGTGTTTTTGGGCGATAAATTCGGGAGTTAGTTTGCTTTCATCCACATAGACATGGCGTTTATACATGAAGCGGAGAAAGGAAGGGGTAGTGTTGAGATAGTACAATCCTTGTCCGACGACGGGCGATCGCACTAAGTTGCTTGCTCCATTCCTGATGCGATCGGGTAAACCCATAACTCTCAATGGTCCTTGCCAAGTAGGAGCAATTAAAATTAGTTGAGAAACTATATTTGGGTTATCCCGTGCAAGTTTTAAAGCGTATCCCGAAGCATGACCCGCAGCAATCAAGATAATTGAGCTATTAAAAACAGATTTAACAAAATCTCCCAACAATTGCTGAAATAATGCAGGGTTATAATCTACCGGGGGACATTGAGACTCGCCAAACCCCAACCAATCTAAAACCGTAACTTGGTATTGTGTAGCCAGTAGATTGGCAATAGCTTTCATTTCCGTACGACTGGAAACTGTACTAAAAGCAGGAAGTAACAGTACGGAGTTTCCCTCACCGATGGTTTCATAGACTACTTGGTATTGCTTGTCTAAAAAATTCCAGTGGTAAACATTTTTTGTCCCGCCAATACTAGAGCTTAGTTGAGGTCGATCGGTTGCGGTAGTCATAAATATTAGGGTCGAGAAATCTCTAATGCAATCTTAATCAAATACATAGTTAGTGATGCAACTGTCTTAACCCATTGACACATACAGGGCGATCGCAAAAAGTTAATTATGCTTGGTTTTTCTGAAAATATAAGTAATCCAATTTCTATTTTTCTGTTATCTACTGGAGATAGTAGACAAAAAAGTACCGGATAACAGCCAATTTTTTGCCTAAAATAACAATAATTCATTCACAGCAATTTCTAGATTGGGAAAGGCCAAACTAGCAACCGTTCCCGTCTGATATTCTCTTACCTGCTGGTAATTGTTATTTTCTACTTGGGTATGAGTTATTAGTTTTTTATTGACTAGATCGATTATCCAATATTCAGGAATACCGTTACGAGCATAAGTAATCGTTTTTTGGTTTAAATCCTTTTGTAAGGTTCGATTAGAAATTTCAATCAGCCAATGGATATCTTGCGGATACGGATGATGACTCCGGTAGATAGTTGTGGGTCGTCTAACGACGGCGATATCTGGCTCGGGTTCACTATTATCTAAAGTAATCGGATGAGATTCTCTAACGTCAGCCAAATCGATTAATAAACCCCGTAAGTATTTGACTACGCTATCGTTGGTGTAGCTATGTTCGATTCCTTCTGGGCTCACTTCAATAATCTCTCCTTCTAAGAATTCAACTGCTTTCCCCTCTAATAAACCCATGTTTACCAATTGATGCCATTCTTCAATTGACCATTTATAGGTAGTTAAGGTCATATAGCCTCTTGTTTTAATATCTAATCAATTTCTATTTTAGTGATCGCTCGTTTTGGCAGAGGTAGATATTTTATTTAATAACCCTAGGGTAGTGGAAATACCGTTGTTCGATTCTCTTTTGACTGCCGAACAGCTAGCCTCTTTTAACCATTTGTATCCTCTCGGGCGCAATGGACAAGTACAAGATATTACGGAAGCAGTCTTGTTTTTAGCCGACAGCGATCGCTCGGGCTGGATTACGGGAGTTGTCTTACCCGTAGATGGGGGCGTGACTGCGGGCAGAAATTAATTACCTCCAGAACTGTGTGCTTAGTTTCATTTTTTAGACTCGACCAGCTTTTTTAAGGTTTGACTAAATATGGTCACTTGTTCTTCGTTGGGTTGGGTTTGTTGCCAGGCTTCTCTCTGCATCAGGCGATCGCTCCACCCTTCGATTGTTGAAAATTGACTGAGATCGAATCCTAATTTATTGACCAGCAAAATATTATTTCCCGCCACAATATCCCCCAGAGAAAGGCGATCGCCGCCAAAGTAAGTGTCTTCTGCCAGTAATGCGGTCATAAACTTAAGTATGCGTTTGATTTTGCGTTTGGCTCGCCCTAGCTGCGGGGAATTTTCTGGTTCGGTAATTAAGGGAATAATTAAAGCCGATAATTCGTTATTTGCTACCATCTGTGCCATTCTGACTCGTGCCAATTGTTGACAGTCTTTGGGTAGTAAAGGGTACTGGGTATATTTGCTTTCTAAATAGTCTAAAATCGCCAGAGATTCTAGGACTCGGAAGCCATTATCAATAATTACGGGGACATGGTGAAAAGGACTGATTTTGAGAAAGTCTGGCTGGAACTGTTCTCTATCCTTAAGACTGATCACTATTGGCGTAAAAGGAATTTGTTTTTCTAATAAGGCTAGCCAGACACGACGGGATAACGGTGATAGGGGATGATAGTAAAATTTCAGCATGGTTACAGGATGGTTAAGGGGAAAGGATAAAGGGGAAATTTATCGTTGAAATCTCTGTTTTGTTGGCTCGGAATTAACTCTAAATTTTTTTATTGAACTTAGGTTACTAGAAATAAAACTTTTGAGACCGATCGGTCTTTTTAATAACAAAAAAATATAGTTAAAACGTAACTGGCTTAGAACTTACTCAGTGCTTAACTGTTGCTGGATATAGCTTTGTAAATGCGCGATCGCTCTGGTCAAGTGAATCGGATTTCGCTCTAGCTTACTCATCATGATGGCTCCTTCAATATTGCAAATGATAATTGTGGCGACTTCTTCTGGTTCTACAGTCGTTCTCACTTCTCCTTTTTTAATCCCTCGTTCTACAATCCGCACGATTAAACTACGCCAATTATTGATGGCTGCCAAAGCGCGATCGCGTAGAGGAGAATCGGTATCATCGGTTTCAATAGCTGTATTCAGAATGGGACAACCTCCGGCAATTGGTGGATCGTCGATATACAGTTGATAACTACCAACCAAAGCATTGAGACGGGCGATCGCATTTCTTTGGGTTTTGACGATGCTCCAAACCTCTTGGATTAACAGACTCTCTGCATAATCGAATGCGGCTAGGGCTAGCTCATTTTTACTGTCAAAGTGATTGTAAATTCCTCCCTTTTTCAACCCCGTAACGCGCATAATATCGGCTATCGAAGTCCCGGCATAACCCTGTTGATTAAATACCACGGCTGCTTGTCGAACAATATGAGCTTTGGTTTGTTTTGCTTTTGACATTTTAAGTTCAAATTTAATTCTAAGACCGATCGGTCTTTTTGACTAAAGTTATTTTTAACAACTTTGTTGACTATTAATTCAATAAGTACTATATTACTAATGAAGTTGCAAATCTCTATTAACGACTTTAATTGGGGAATGGGCTGATTCCCCTTTTTTATTTTTTCTACGATTGAGCATAAGACTAACTATGATGTGTACCACGAAGGTGAATAGTACGCTAGATACCTGCACCCTAATTTACGTTGAGGTAGATGAAAACTCGAATAAAGTTTGGCGCGGCAGCTTAAAAAATGACGGTACTTTTATTGCCGAGTGGGGAAGAGTAGGCAGTAGTTTGCAGTGTAAACAGCATCATTTAGGTTCCTTCGCCCTAGCAAAAGCTAAATTTGAGCGTACCAAGAGACAGAAAATCAGAAAAGGTTATACCGAAGCCCAGTTGGTTAGGGCGGATAACCCCCAAACCCAAGTAATTACGGCAGCAGAACTAGAGGCGATCGCCGCACAGCAAATCGAACATGGTCGAGATCCGCGCTCAAAAGAGCTAATTCGATATTTGGTCAAGAGCAACATTCATCAAATTACCTCTCAGACAGACATTACATTCGACACCGCTACAGGAGGATTTAGCACTCCTCTGGGTAAAATTAGGCCTCAGGCGATCGCCGAAGCCCGACGATACTTAATCCAGATTGCCGCCACCCGCAAAAGTAATCGATACAAACTGCGTTATTTAATGAGTAAGTACCTGCGTTTGATTCCCCAGGCTCTAGGTCAAAAATTAGACGAATCTCAGTTTACCGAGCTGCCAGAAATCCAGCGACAGTATGAAATCTTAAATGCTTTAGCAGCCGGAATAAATCTCCATCCTAAATCGCGTCAGGTGTTTGCCTGCAATATCGCTAGAGTGCCAGGAAGTACGATAGAGGGCAAGAAAATCTTTCGTCGAATTAACCAGCTTTACCAAGCTACCGCCAATCAAAATCATCTGGCGGCTAAATACAAACTGCGCCGAGTTTACGAATTAGATATTCCCACCATGAGCTTGGCTTTTAGAGAGAAATCAGACCAAATTGGTAATGTTAAACAACACTGGCACGGCACGAAAGCTAGTAACCTCCTAAGCATTTTGCAGCAGGGTTTAATTATTCCCTCGGCGGATGCGACTCAATGTACGGGCAGAATGTTTGGCAACGGGATTTATGGTTCAGAACAGTCGACCAAAGCCCTAAACTACGCTACTAACTACTGGAATCCCTCGGGAGAATCAGAATCGAGAGTCTTCATGCTGCTATGTGATTTTGCCATGGGTCGAGAGTATTATCCTCAAGGAGCAAATCGCCGCTTTCCCGTCTCCGGCTACGACAGTACCTATGTTACTCCCGGTGCCGCCAATACAATTAACCAAGAAAGCATTGTCTACAGTCCCACACAGGTCAATATTCAATACTTGTGTGAGTTTAGTTAGATTCTGCTCCATAACCACAATGCCTAGGTGGGATAAGGCACAATCAGTCATCCTTAATAAATAGTCTCTGACAAAAAGACACTATTATTAGCGATCGCCAGAGGAAAATTTTACTATTTGGCGATCGCTGTTCCCAAGACGCAGGCTCGTTCCAGACTCGCACCATCGAGATTGCTACCTTCCAATTCGGCACAGAGTAAATTGGCACCGATTAAGTTGGCACCGGCTAAGTTGGCACCCCGCAAGTCGGCTTCTTCGAGGTTAGTTTCGCTCAGGTTAGCCCCCTGCAAATCTGCCTGAGAGAGGTTGGCTCCCTTAAGATTAGCGCTATTAAGGTTGACGCCCCGTAAATCTGTACCCCGTAAATCGACACCTTTAAGATTGACTCCCGTCAAGTTAGCACCGCTTAAGAAGGCTCCCGAAAGAGATGCTTGAGCTAGCTTAGCTCCCATTAAGTTGGCACCCCTTAGGTTACAGCCACGTAAATCGGCACTGCTTAAATCCGCCTGCATTAAATTTGCCCCTAACAGATTAGCTCTAAGATCCGTGAGCTTGAGGTCTGCTCCTAATAAATTAGCACCGTCTAGTCTCGCTCCCTTGAGGTTGGACTGAGATAAATCGGCTCCTACCAAATTTGCTCCGGCAAAGTTAACCTTTTCTAGCTGGCAATTGGCAAGGTCTTCATCTTCTAAATCAATACCGGGAAAGTGTTTTTCGGTGCCGGCGCGAACTGTATCTACGGTCATTCTGGATATTTAATCGTTTAGTTAATTTAATTAATTGAAGATAAATCTGGGAGATTTAGGTCAGAAAGCAAGATCGCCCAACCATAGCGATTAAGAAGAGGTGGTTTTCTTTTTAACGCTGCTAGAATCCACCAGCCACATCCCAGTAGCAATTTTGGGTTGATATGCCTGAAGAGTCATACCCTGCTGCATACCCATGACTAACAAAGACAGAGCATCGATCAGCTTGGGGTCATATCTTTTGCCAGCTAGTGCCTGACAGTCGCCTAAAGCTCTACCCAGAGGGTTTTTATCGCCAGAGTACTGTTTGTAAGCCTTGAGCTTCTGCTGAAAATCAGCTAGGAGGCAAATAATTCGCGACTCTAGGGGAATTTCGTCGTAGGATAGACCCGCAGGAACCCCCGAACCATCCCAAGCTTCTCGTTGATGACGCAATATTCTCGATACCGCCTCTAGTTGGGGCATGACTCGCAATACTGATGCTTTAGATGCCGATTTATTGCTCAGTGCTTTTTTCTGTGCCGGCGATCGCTCGTCGCGATTTCTGGTTACGTCCGGCAAACCAACTCGGTGAAGTAGACCGGACAGGTAGAGTCTTTTTGCCTGCCAAGCTGGTAAATCTAAGAGCTGAGACATCGCTTCTGCCATTGCTGCAACTTCAGAAGCTGCCATGGGATTGCTTACGTCGGTGGCATCGAGTAGCTGTGCCATGCGCAGGAATGCCTGCATTTCATTGGATGCAATATTTTCATTCAGCGCTTTAAAGCCTTGAAAATTATTAGCTTGTTCTGGCTGATGGAGCGTTTTGCGCGATTCTTGGAGGTATTTAACCACCTGAGATACTACGGCATCAAGGTCGTCACGCTGTCTAGTAGCAGATTCAGCCATCATTGTGGCAACTCGATCTGTCATGAGTTGAGCGAGAGCAGGATCGTATTTTGTTACGTGCTCGATCGCCAGTTCCACTGTTTCGCGGACGAGTTTTGGTTCAAACGTCCAAAAACCGTAGAATTTACGCTCTAGATCTTCCTGGGGTTGCTCTGCACCATAGTCTTCAGCCGACAGTTCCTGACACAGCACCATTGCTGTATAGGTAGGAGAGAGAATCATTAGATGCCATTCTTCCGCTACCGGATCTTCCGGCTTAAGGTGTACCAGGGCGACATTGTCTTTTTGGCTGGTGGGGTGACTCTCAAATCCCGCATCGGGAGTTGCCATCAGGGTGACATGAACTGACTTATCGGCCAAGTCTCTGTAGCGATCAGCTTCTTCTAAATACCATTTGCCACGCTGGAAAGCCGTCACCATCAGAGGTGCGCTATCAGAATCTAAGATAAAATCTTCTAGGGCATGACATAGAGCCACTAAAGTATTTTTATAGTAAACACCCAAGTTGAGGGGCTGTTTGCCATGGCGATGAGCTTCATCTAGTCTTTGTAAGATCGAACCTTCCAGCATAGTCGGTAGTTTATTAGTTATATTGCGAGTGCGATCGTTTAGGGTGGTAGAAGTTCCACGTTCAGAAGCGCACCTTGAGTAATTTATAGTTAGTTGTTAAACATTAGCAGTAATTTTCTGCTTCCCTGATTTTACAGGAGCAGTCAATGCTTCCTCTAGTGGTGCTTTACCTAACTTATCTTCGAGAATTTGCATCACTTCTCGTCCAAAATCATGAGGATTTTGTCTCCAGGCTTGCAAACACACCGACCCAAAGAAAGAACCATAGGGTTCTGGGTTCCAAAGCAGCTTTTTCGCCGTCCAGGGCATCAGACTCATGGGATTATACCCAGGCTTTAGCACCTTTTGCTTTAGGGCATATTCTTCTAAGTGAGTATGGGGCTGTAAACCGATAAAGAAAATTGCTGGTTCGACCTTATCTCGCCCAAAGATTGCCTCTAGCTCTCGGTGATAGGCAATAGTCTGTCTGATGGTTTTGTCTGTTTCGTCGATTACGTTAAAGGAATAGTTGACTGATACTACATCATTAAAGCCCGCTGCCTTGAGATCGCGACAGTTTTGCAACACAGTCCGTAGATTGTAGCCCATTCGCATCTTGCGCACTAGTTCCTGGGAACCACTAGTAATGCCGATTTCAAAGTAGTTCATCCCCGTCTGCACCATCAACTTAGCCAACTCAGGAGTGACATTATCGGCGCGAATATAAGCCGCCCAGTGGATGTCTTCCATGCCGGAATCGACAATTTTCTGTAGCAATTCGATCGCATCGGCGATATATTTTTTGGCGGGAATAAACTGAGCATCAGTAAACCAAAAATTGCGAATGCCGCGATCGTAAAGCTGGCGCATTTCTTTGACAACTTCATCGGCGGGGTTGATTCTGACCTGCTTGCCTTCAACTACCGTGTAAACGCAATAACAGCAGTTATGGGGGCAGCCCCTTTTAGTCTGTACTCCAATGTAGAAGTCGTTGTCCTGGAGATAGTAGTCAAACTCCGGCCAAACTGTCTCGATGTAGTCATAGTTACAGGCACTTTTTTCAATTGGCGTCGGCCATTCGTGAATCAATCGCTCTCGAATTTGGTTCTCGCCCACAACATAACAGCGTTCGTCGCGAAACTCTTGCCCGTTAAGGATTTTGGTTAGTAACTGTTCTCCTTCTCCCACCGAAACAATTGTGCCTTCTGGTAGAGAGTCTTTTAACTGTTCGTAAAATACGCTAACAGCACCGCCACCGACAATCGCCCGGGCTTGAGGCTGATATTGCCTCGCTCGTTCTAAACCTCGCTTGACTAAACCATTGTTGCGCCAGAGCTCTCCATAATAGGCAGTAGCTACCTTCAATCCACCCAAAGCCCCTCTCAATTTGATTAGAGGGTTTTTGGCATAGTAAAACTCAAACGCATTTTGTAAGGGGTTGCCGCCCCGACCACCTACGGGAGCATAGATTTGAATATCACGCCAAGAAAACACCAGCAGAGAAGGCTGGAACTCATCAATACAGTTATCTAGAGCACGATTAAAATCTAAAGGAGGCACCGTCCCCAAATCAAAAATTTTCTGCTCTACTTCTGGAAATAGCTTGTGTACGTGGTCGGCAAGATAGACTACGCCGATGGGGAAGATCGGGTTACAAGGGAGACGAACATAGAGAATTCGCTGAGTCATAAGTGAGAATTATATTGAGTTATGTTAAATTTTAAGAGCTTTCTGAGTTTTTCTCAGACTCAAAGGAGTTTTCTAAGACTAAACAGGGGCTGGTTATTCACATAACTTAACTTTAGCAAAATTATCGATCGCAATCGAGCACCCAGACCCAAAAGCGATCGCTCTTCTAGTTCTAGCTGAGAGCTAACTCCCAAGCTTTATAAAGAAATAATAAAATTAATTATGTTTTACCTTTGGTTTTTTATAAGTATTGGTCGAGACTTAGATTTAGACTAAAACTAAGACCATTTGTGAAAGGTATTACCTATCAGTAAAGATATCAAATCAATGAGTATTTAAATATCTATCGGTAGCTTGCTTTACAACTTATCGGGATCGGAGAATGCTAGGTTATGGATAGCAATAAAAAAAGCAATTTATTTCAGCATCTTCAATAGTTATGTCACAAACATTAGACCATTTCGCCGACGATAAGGAAAGCAGTATCCTTTGTTGTTACGTTAATGCGACGAGTCAAATCCAGATAGCCCGCATCACAAACATTCCTAACTGGTACTTTGAACGGGTGGTGTTTCCCGGTCAGAGACTCGTATTTGAAGCCCATAGTAGTGCCGATTTAGAAATCCATTGCGGCATGATGGCCAGCGCGATTTTATCGGATACGATCCCCTGTACTAAGTTAGGCATCGATAATGGTGGACAGAATCAGCAACCTCCTGAAATAAAAAAAACCAGTAGTAAAACAGCAGTTTATAGCGTTTCATAATAGTTTTGTTTACCATTTTGTAGGTTACAGCTCTTATATTTAAAGATAGAGCCAAACGTAAAATTTTAGATCGAATATTGGAGATAATTATTTGGGGTTGCTATTTATGGTAACCCCATTGT
>JBCBIN010000044.1:0-14325 GCA_038524555.1 Cyanobacteria bacterium J06623_7
TAGATTTTTCAAATGTTCTTTTTGCGACAAGTTTCTATGTGAAGATGACCAATTTGAACACCAAGCAAAATGTCAAGTTATTGAATCGGAGACACTGAAATGTATTTTTACTGATTTTTTTATATTCTCTGCATAAACTTCCCGGTCAAAACATACTACATTACAAGTCTAGATAGTGTAGTCGTAATTGTTCGGTTTCACATACTATCCCCTGTATTGGCTCAGCTAAGTGCAATGTTTAACAGATACTACTACCAAATCTAACTATAAAACTTGCATCGCTCTAGATACCAGCTATTCAAAGCTATATAAAGCAAATCTCACCAATTTCTCAATGTAACTAAGAGGTATTAAACATGGTTGAAATTAATGATATCCGCACCATAGACGGCAGCAATAATCAGATTGGCGATGAACTAGGTAGCGATACCGCAGGACTCACTGGAGCACCTTTAGAACGTCTGTTCGATCCTGATTTTGCTGATGATTTTAACGAACCAAGAGGCGGCGGTTTGGGTGATGAAGAGTCATCTTTGCCCAACCCTAGAACTATTAGTAACGCCCTTTCTAATCAGCCCAATAGCGATAGTGATAATCCTTTAGATGCCAGCGATTGGCTCTGGCAGTGGGGACAATTTCTCGATCACGATCTCGGTCTTTCCGAAGGAACAAATATTTTAACCCTGCGGGAAGAAGATCGAGCCGATTTGAGATTTAATATTCCCATCCCCGTTACCAATCCACCTGATATATTACGAGGGCCTCGCTTCACGGAAATTCCTCTCAACCGGATTGAAGCAGTAGAAGGTACTGGGGTCGATGGGGAAGTCAGAGAAGTCGAGAATGAAGTCACAGCTTTTATCGACGGTTCTAACGGCTACGGTTCCGGTATTGTTAGAGCAGCAGCGAAAAGAACCGACCTGGGTAACAGCTTTTTTGGCGAAGCAGCCAGCGACGGCGAAATCCTAACGGAAGAAGCCGAAGACGGTCAGATACTCCGCTTTGTGGAAATCGAAGTAGAGGAAGAATCTAACGTCGAACTAGCCGGTACGGAAGAAGGGAGCGAAGGGGAAGAAGAGGGAGAAGCACCAAGACTATATTTTCCCCCTGTAGGAGAATCTCCCTACGATGGCAAGCTGCTCGTAGCCAATGACCCTTATGGTACTGATGGACTAGCTTTTGAGGAAGGATTCGATCCAAACAATACTTCTGGAGAGATTCTCGCTCCCTATAATCGCGCCGATTCACCCAATGCTGACCCCGACCCCGACCCTGAAGGAGAAGGTCGCGTCCCCAACGACCAAGAGTTTATTTCCGGTGATGTCCGTATCAACGAGCAGTCGGGGCTAATTGCGATTCACACGCTGTTTATTCGCGAACACAATCAGGTCGCCGATAAAGTTGCTTTTCACCTTGATGCACAAGATGATGAAGCCCTTAATGAAGCTTTTGAAGCCTACACTGAAAACGTCTTAGAAATTTATCCCGATGCTACCCCAGAGCAAATTCGCGGTGAGTTTATTTACGAAGCTGCCCGGGCGGTAGTGGGAGCCAAAAATCAGGTAATTACCTACGAAGAATTTTTACCGATCTTAGTTGGTAATGAAAGTGCTGACGATTTGGAAGTAATTAACGAAGATCTTCTTTCTCCGGGAATTGCCGCCGAGTTTTCGGGTGCGGCTTATCGCCTGGGTCATACTCTTCTTTCCAATCAGATTCGTACGATCGATCGCCAGGGTATGGATGAAATTTCTCTTCGAGAGGCTTTCTTTAATCCTCAGTCGATTAGCGCTGATGGGCTAGACAATATTTTGGTGGGTCTAAACTATCAAGAGTCAAATGATGCGGATACCCAAGTCATCGACGGTCTACGTAATAGCTTGTTTGGGCCTCCCGGCTCGGGTGGACTAGATTTAGTCGCTATCAACATTCAACGGGGACGAGAGTTAGGAATCCCTGGCTATACAGCAGTCTATAATGAGCTAAATCCCGATGCTCCAATTGAAAATTTCGACGACTTAGGTGAGGTAATTGGTGCAGATCTGGCGGAAGACTTTGCCGAGGTCTACGATAACGTTGAAGACATCGATCTTTGGATTGGTGGTCTGGCAGAAATGCCTATCGAAGGCGCTTTGCTTGGCCCAACAATTGGTGCGATCGTCAGCGACCAGTTTGCTCGACTCAGAGACTATGATCGCTTTTTCTATGAAGATCAATTAGCGGATGAAGACTCTTTCCTCAGCGTAGTTTCTAACGCCATTGACCTCGATTTGTCCGATGTCACTCTGGCAAGTGTCATCCGCGCGAATATCGATACTCCCGAGTTAGTTCCCGATGATGCTTTTCGCGTTCCCTTTGACAATGAACGTAGCGGTACGGTCAATGGCGATCGCGGCGATAGGCGCTTGGTTGGGTCGGCTGATAACGATTTAATCGATGGTCTAGCAGGGAATGATGATATCCGCGGTAGTCAGGGAGACGACATTCTCTTTGGTGGTGCTGGTAATGATACCTTGCGCGGTCAAGCCGGTGAAGATACCTTAGTTGGTGGAGTGGGTAATGATAGCCTCGAAGGTCAAGCAGGAGACGTGTTTATCGGCGGTACGGGCAACGATACCTACAATATTTTGGTCGGTGAACCAGCCGGTACATTTGTGGTCGATGAAACCGGCAACAACGATCAGATTATTCTCAGTACCGATCGCGATGGTGGCACCCTAGATTTAACTCTGAGTGATTTTCGACCGGGAGTAGCAGGGATTAAAAAAGCGGGTAACGATCTGCTCATCGATATCAACCAAAACGGGATTATCGATCCTGACACTGACCTTACTGTTGCCGACTACTTTAATAACGTAGGTAACGCTAGAGCCAGCACCATCGAGCAGGTAAGCAATTTAAGTAGCGAAGAGATTATTGAATACTTTGATTCTCCCGAAACTGCGGATAATGCCCCTGTATCTCGCTTCTTTAATCGAGAAGAAGAATTTTATCGCTATACCATTAGCGAATCGGAAAAAGATAGCTTGCTGCTCGACGATGACTATAACTTCAATGGCGATCGCTTTGTCAGCGCTCCTCAAGATGATGCTCTAGATGACCTTACAGGTGCACGCCCCGTATACTCTTTCGCTAATGAAAATACCTCTGCCGACTTCTTGACTATCAGTGAGTTTGAGCGAGACGTAGTGCTTAGAGATTCTACTAGTCTGGAGTTTGAAGGTGTGGCATTCTATGCTTACGAAACTCAGGTTGAGGGTTCCCAGCCAGTATATCGTTTCTTGAATACTGATAATGGAACTCACTTCTATACCTCTTCTGTAACGGAAAGAGATCGCTTCTTAGAGGATGATGACTTTAGAGCAGAAGGACTACCCGGTACTGATGGCGTCGCTTTCTACGTTCCCGATGTGGATGTTTAGAAGATCGCCAAGCTCAATAGCAGTAGTTTGATTTCAACTACAAAACAACAATATTAAATTGATTAGGAGGGGTATCCCTCCTTTTTTTGTGCTTATGAGAGCAGTAATAGACTCAAGCCTCATGTTGCAGATCGAATCGAGCGGTTTTCGTCAGTTTAAACAACAATCTTTATCAAAACTTTAATTCCCATTCGGCAATCTTAACTACATAAAAACCACAAACCAAAATGTATGTGTTCTAATAAAACTACATATATAAATACTACGACCAATAGGTCTTATTTTTTAGTTTTATCACCACAAATCAAATATAGATGAATTTTTTACTTATTGATTTTGAGCCCAGCAACTTTAGCTCGACTAATTTTTATAGTTTGGACGGTACGGGTAATAACTTGGCCAATCCTAATTATGGTTCGGTTCAGAGTGAGCTGTTAAACATTGCACCCCTCGACTATGGCGATCGCATTTCTAGTCCGGGAGGAGCGAATCGTCCTAACTCGCGAGTAATTAGTAACACCCTAGCTCAACAAGACAGTCTGATTGCTAGCGATCGCGGTTTAACTAACTTTAGCTGGGCTTTTGGACAGTTTATCGACCACGATATTATTCTGACTCCGGAAGTAGCAGGAGCAGAGGTGGAAATTGCAGTCCCTACGGGCGATCCGCATCTAGACCCGCAAGGTACGGGCAGAGTGACTATTCCCCTCGATCACACTGCTTTTACTCCAGAAACCGGTACCAGTATCGAAAATCCCGCTCAGATATCTAATCAGATTACCCCTTGGCTAGATGGCTCAAATATCTATGGTAGTGATGCAGAACGCAATCAATATCTGCGTGCCAACACCGGAGGGCGCTTAAAAGTTAGTGGGGGTAATTTACTTCCCTTTGGCGATAATGACTTAGAGAACGCCAATCCTGCCCGCCAGAACCCAGAAACTTTATTTGCCGCCGGCGATGTGCGGGGAAATGAAAATGCAGTTTTAGTCTCGATTCATACTCTGTTTGTCAGAGAGCATAATCGTTTGGCGCAGGAACTGTCAGTTGCCCATCCCGACTGGACGGACGAGCAGCTATATCAACGAGCTAGACAAATCAACATCGCTCAATATCAGGCGATCGTTTATAACGAATATCTTCCCAGTATTTTGGGTCAAGATGCCCTGGCAGAATATACGGGTTATGACTCCACGGTTAATCCCAGTATCGATCGCAGTTTTGCTAGCGCTGGCTTTCGGATCGGCCATACTCAGCTTAGTTCGCAGATTGACCGCCTAGATAATGAGGGTTTAGAAATTGCGGCGGGACATTTAACTCTAGCTGAAAGTTTTTTCCGCTCAACAGATGCCGTTTCCACCGAGGGAATCGACTCAATTGTTCGTGGTTTGAGTGCCTCCACTAGCCAAAATATTGACCTGAAGCTGATTGATGATGTGCGCAATCTTCTCTTTACCTTCGGACCTCACGTTAGCGGCAGAGATTTGCTAGCAATTAATATCGAACGGGGCAGAATTAATGGCATTGATGACTACAACACTGTGCGGGCAGCCTATGGTTTGCCGACTATAACTAGCTTTGAGGAAATTACGACGAATGTAGAAGTGCAGGACTCCCTGGAAAATCTCTATGGAGATGTCGATAATATCGATTTGTTTATCGGTCTATTGGCAGAAGAACACCTACCCGGAGCGCCTTTAGGAGAAACTTTTCGAGCGATTATTGCCCGTCAGTTTAGTGCCCTCCGAGATGGCGATCGCCTTTACTATGAAAATAGCTTTACTCCAGACGAAATTACGTCAATTGAGGCTACTACCCTAGGGAAGCTAATCCAACGTAATACCGACACAACTATCGTTCAAGATAATGTTTTTTCTCTGGCAAACTCAGGAACGGCAGCCGATGATGAACTCCAGGGGGGTTTAGGCAATGATACCTTGATTGGTGGTGGTGGCAACGATAGCTTGAGAGGCTGGCAGGGAGACGATTTACTGGAGGTGGTAGCCGGGTTTAATAATTTAGTCGGAGGTACTGGTGATGATACCTACCGTTTGGGTGTTAATGCTGCCGGGATTATAGATGATGCCGCTGGATTAGATCGGCTGGTAATTGTCGATGGCGATCGCGAAATCGAGCTTACTCTGGCTCAACCGCAAGTGGGCACGGTTGGTTTAGCTCAGGTGGGCAATGATTTGGTCCTAGATGTAAATCAAGATGGAGCCATCAACGAATTACAAGACAGGAAGATTATTGACTTTTTCAACGGTAAAGAAGTTGGAATTGGGGCGATCGAATCAGTGGGTAATCTCTCTAGCACCGAAATTGTTAATTACTTTATAAGCAACCCTAGCCAACCTCTAATTCACACTTTCTCTCGTACCGATATGAAAACTTATTTTCATACAGTTTCCGAGGCAGAAAGAGATACCGTTATGGCAGAATTACCCCACTTCGTTTATGAGGGAGAATCATTTTATGGGGCAGAAAATTCAGTTACAGGAGATGCCTTGAGCGGAGCAAAACCCGTATATCGCTTTTTCAATCACAATACGGGAGCCCATTTCTACACTATCAGCGAAATTGAGCGAGATTTTGTGCGGGATAATCTCAACAACTACGATTTTGAGGGGATTGCCTATCATGCCTACGATAACTCTCAAAGCAACACAACCGAGGTTTATCGTCTGTATCATCAACGTGATGATTTTCACCTCTACACCACCTCAATTTCCGAACGAGATGCTCTGCTAGCAGATGAATCCTGGTTCAGAAGTGAGGGTGATGGTGGAGTTGCCTTCTATGTCCAGCCACTAACCCAATAAAAGTTAGTTGACTGTTTCGCTGATCCTTACGTCGCGTCACTGTTAACTGTTGACTGTTGACTGTTGACTGTTAACCAATGCTTTGTAAAACATCTGTAGCATGAGTGCTGGTATTGACGTTACTATCTACCCCAGCAATTTTGCCGGTGCCATCGATAATATAGGTTACACGCTTAGCATAACCACCACCATCGACATCATAAGCCTGGGTAATTGCACCATCGCTATCGACAAGCAGCGTAAAAGGCAGGCCATATTTTTCTTTAAATTTTTGGTGCGAAGCGCGATCATCTTGACTGACTCCCAAAACTACCATGTCGCGATTTTGATATTCGGCAAAGTTATCGCGAAAACTCTGGGCTTGTTTAGTACAGCCAGGAGTATCATCCTTGGGGTAAAAATATAATACAACTGTCTTTCCTTGAAAATCTGTCAGAGCAACGTTATTACCATCATCATCAACGGTACTAAAGGCTGGGGCGGTGGTGCCAACTGCTAGAGCCATGACTATATATCTCCCGTGTAAATTTACTGATGTATCAACTTTAGCGTAATTCAAATCAGCTAACGTCAAACATTGCCCAATAAATTGCCTAATAATGAGAGCTTTACCCAGGCTTAATCGGAGTATGGTAAACAAATATTAGTAGAATATTATTACTACTTATTGTGACAAGCATAACTTTACTCGGTTACAGTCAAGAGCAAGCAGTTTAATTTATATGAATAACGGAAAGTCAAGCATAGAGTCCCGTTCGGGAGTTGAAAGAGGTTTAGACAGTGCCTTTTACTGGATTGCTAAAATTCTCGCCTTTGCGATCGCCGGAGTTTTAGTCTGGATTACAGTTCAGGTGGCGCTCGCCGCTATGCCCGCCATGAAAGAATTTGGACTAGGATTTATAACCACCAGCAGTTGGAACCCCGTTCGCAGCCAATATGGGGTGTGGCCCGCTATCTATGGTACTCTCGTTAGTTCTTTTATTGCTCTAGCAATTTCAGTGCCGATTGGTCTGGGGGTAGCAATTTTCCTGAGCGAAGATTATTTGCCGCCGGCGGTGCAGAGAATTATTGTTTTTCTAGTGGAGCTGCTAGCTGCCGTACCTAGTGTGGTTTATGGTCTTTGGGGTATTTTTGTCCTAATTCCTTTTCTCAAAAATTTTACTCCTCTAAGGGGACCCGGAATGCTCCCAGCAGCCTTGATTTTATCGGTCATGATTCTGCCAACTATCGCGGCAATTGGTCGAGATGCAATTACTAATGTCGATATTGGTTTAAGACAGGCAGCGGTTGGTTTGGGCGCAACTCGTTGGGAAGCAATTTTGAAAATAATTTTACCGGCGGCATCTTCGGGAATCATCGGCGGCATTATGTTGGCTCTCGGTCGTGCTTTAGGTGAAACAATGGCAGTAACTATGCTAATTGGCAACTCCAATCGAGTTAGTGCTTCGGTTTTTGCTCCCTCCAATACGGTTTCTTCTCTGCTGGCAAATCAATTCGCCGAAGCTAGCGGCTTACAGGTGGCGGCCTTAATGTACGCGGCGTTAATTCTCTTCTTAATTACCCTAGTTGTAAACATTTTGGCGCAACTATTAGTTACTAGACTGCAAAAAATTTAATTAATTTAGATTTAATTAATTTAGATTTCATTAGTTTAATTGGAACTTAGATCGAAGTACGACAAACAGAGTTATTTTCCTCCTTTAAATCAATTCTAACGACATTATGGCCACACCCACCCTCGATAAATCAGGTTATGGAGAGATTAGCCTCCAGCGCAACCCTGCTTCGCCCCGCACCCTTTTCGGTCTAATTATGAGTGGTATTGCCGGTTTATTTACCTTAATGGCAATTATTCCCCTATTTATCATTCTGAGCTACTTAATTACCAAGGGAATTGGCTCCCTTTCTGGCAGTGTCTTTACCGAATTGCCCCCTCCTCCTCTGGTAGAAGGCGGTGGTTTTGGTAACGCAATTTTAGGCACCATTATTATGGTGGGAATTGGGGCGTTAATTAGCGTTCCTTTGGGAGTAATGGCAGCTATTTATCTTTCCGAATTTAATGAAGGTAGAATCGCAGAGTGGATTAGATTTGCCACTAATGTTTTGAGTGGAGTTCCTTCAATTATTGTCGGCGTGTTTGCCTACAGTGCGGTGGTGCTTACCTTCAGAACCTATTCTGCCTGGGCAGGGGGATTTGCCCTATCGATTTTGATGCTGCCGATTATCGTGCGTACTACCGATGAATCTCTTAAGCTCGTACCTCAAGATATCCGTCAGGCTTCCGTGGGCATTGGCGCTAATCAATATCAAACCGTGCTACAGGTCGTTTTACCAGCGGCTCTACCAGCAATTATTACCGGAGTTACCCTTTCGATCGCCCGGGCAGCAGGGGAAACGGCACCCCTATTATTTACCGCTCTGTTTACGCAATTTTGGCCTAACTGGGATGAATTATTTGTCGAACCGACTGCCTCTTTAGCGGTGCTGGTTTATAATTTTGCGATCGTCCCCTTTAAAAACCAGCAAGAACTAGCCTGGGGCGCGGCATTCATCTTAGTTATGTTAGTTTTACTCACTAGCGTCATCTCGCGTTTGGCAACGGCAAAACGGACTTATTAGACTTATTGACTCCTGAGAAATAAATTTAGTCTACTCAGACTGGGTAAGGGAGAAAGAGGTTAAGGGGAAATGGTTGATTTCGGTCTATTTATTTCTCCGGTTGCTGACTGTCGCCGCCGGTTTTTCCGGCCAGAAAACTACAGAATTATCTAGCAGCTTAAGGGTAGTTTGGGGATAGTAAAAAGTGAGAATTTGCTCTGCCGACCAGCCTAGCTGGGCAAGATTATAGGAACCATACTGACTCATGCCCACCCCATGACCAAAACCGCCGCCTACAAAAGCGTAGCCATCTAGTTCTTGGGCTTGATTGTAAATCGGTTCGAGGTAGAAAAAAGTACTGCGGGGAGGTTCTAGGGCGCTACGAATTTCGTTTTTGTGTAGCTGTAGCTTACCCAGATCGGTTTGAATGGTTAGAGCTAAAATTCTGCCTGATCGCGATCGCTGTTGTACCTGCATTGACTCAATGGTTTGAAAGTCTGCCAGAGGGTGACGAGTTTTGCGTAGATACCTACGTAAGTCCTGATTTAAGTTAGCAATGCTGCGGGCTTTACGCCAGCGGAATACCCCCTTTCTACCTGTTTCATTAAATCCTTTGGTTAAGCCAATAAAATGACGGAAAGTTTTTTCGTTGTTCAAGGGATATTTAGCTAGATCCCAAAAAGGTTGGGGGGCATCAATTACGGGCTGAAGGTAGGGACGTTGACTGCCATTCCAGGTATCTTCAAATCCCGCTGTTACTCCTCCCGTGGTAGAAGAATAAAGAGCATCAATGAGTTCATTATCGTAGGTTAAAACCAAGCCGGCAGTTTTGGCAATCGCGCGATCGCTGGTAGGATTAGTACCGTTCAAACCCTTATATACTTGGCAATGAACCGTCGCACAAAGCTGATAGTCATCAACGGCAAAGCGTCTGAGGTTACGCAGGGCATAGGTGCGGGCAATAATTGTTTGGGCTGCCACCGCTTGGGCTGGAGCATTAGCCCCAATTTCGTAGGGTACGACCCCCCGCAGATAGGTTTCTAGGGGGACTTGATTGACGAGGGTAAATTCACCGTGAGCGTTGGGCTGGAGTCGCAAGCTGCCGCCATAGAGCCGGTTTGAGCTCGGTTTACCGGTAGTATTGACCTCAACCAAATTTTTGCTGCTGCTAATCTCTACCTCATCGCGATCGTATTCTTGCCCTTCAATTTCGAGGATAATATTGGGTTCTTGGTAGAGAACCTGCGTATCTAGATAGGCATCGGCGTAACCATTGGCCTGTAAACTATGGAGTAGCCAACGGCGAACCAAAGGAGTGCGATAAATATCTCGCTTGGCCCAAACCTGCCAGCGTCCCGGCTGGGCTACCTCTACCTCAATACCCAGTCGTTTCCAGGAGTTAGCACTATCTTCGGCAGTTTCAAAAGTCGAGCGATCGCTTAAGACCAATTTCTCGGCTAGCTTGGGCTGTGGCAAACGAGTAGAATCAACCTTCAGCAAGACTCGATCAGTTTTAATCTTGTTTGTGGAGGACTCTTGAGGAAAACTCACCTCCAAAATATCTCCTGGGGTACTTTGAATTTTTACCTGCTTAATTTCTGGGTCGCGATTGACCATGGGTGGCGCTCCCAAACGTTGAAGGATGCCAATTTCTAGTTCGACATCCCGCTTGTTAGTTGCTGCGGCATCGACAGGCTGCCAGCTACTGAGACTTCCCAATAGCAAAACACCTATATAGATAGTTATCTTCAACATTTTGTTTCTCCCAGACGGTAACTTTCCTAGCCGATTGATTGAAATGCAGTCATACAAAAAAGCAAGAAGCCTAGTCATTGCAACTGATACTTCTTACTTTTAATTTCTCTTCTATTATCTAATTACCCTGCCTTGTCTACTCCTCATTGTCCGTATTTTCGATTAAGTTTTCGCCGTTCATCATCCGCTTTGCCGCCTGGAGTAAATCATCTTCTACATAAGGTTTGACAAAGTAGCCATTTGCTCCCCGAGATGCGGCAATATTCCGCATTTTTTGTGCCCCCCGAGAAGTTAGCATGGCGATCGGTAAAGACGCTAGTTTCTCATCTTTTTGTAATTGTGATAGTAATTCCAAACCGTTCATCCGGGGCATTTCAATATCGCAGAACGCCAGATCGCATTCCAAACCATCTTTGAGTTTTTCCCAAGCTTCCTGACCATCTCTCGCCTGTTCGACTCGGTAGCCGGAGTTCTTAAAGGTCATAGATAACAACTCTCTCACCGTCACCGAATCATCGATAATTAAGACCAGAGGAGCATCTTTAAAGCTAGGTTCCGATTTATTGCCGAGCTGATTTGCTTTCTGGGAAGCCGATTCTACCTCTTGGTTGGCGCGATTGATCTCGATTAGATGCTGTGCCACATCCATCAGGTCTTTCTCGGTATATGGCTTAGTTAAATATGCCTTAGCGCCCAAATCATTGGCTATTTGACGGTGTTTGTCCGCGCCACGGGAAGTAAGCATAGCCACGGGAATAGACTTGAGCTTACTGTCTTGATGTAGGTTAGATAATAACTCCAAACCATTCATGCGAGGCATTTCAATATCGCTGAAAATCATATCGCACACCAGTCCGCCCCGAAGTTTATCCCAGGCTTCCTGTCCGTCTCTGGCCTGTTCGACTCGATAACCTAACTTGTTAAAGCTCATCGATAACAGTTCGCGCACGGTAATTGAGTCATCAACCACCAGCACCATGGGCTCTTGCTGTACGCTTTCGGCTTCTGCCTGTCTGACATCTCCGGCTCCGGTCAAAATATTGAAGCCAATTTCAATCGTTCTCTTGCCCTGAGCGATTTCAACTAGTTCTAAGACATCGCCAATTGGCATAATCGAACCATCCCCCAGAACCGTTGCCCCAGCAATTCCCGGTGGTTTAGCAACTGGCCCATCAATTTGCTTAATTACAATTTCCTGTTCGGCTTTAACTTCATCGACCTCGATCGCTAGTAAATTGTCTAAACTACGGAGGATGACTACCGAAATTGTATCGTCGTTATTTTGGTTGGCATTGTAGATGCCCGTACGGCGAATCTGGCGATTGTAATGTAATAGACTGTTGAGAGGTTGGAGCGGCAGTGGTTTTTCGTTCCAAGTAATACAGCGTACCCCATTCTCGTTAGTTTGAATATCGCTGGGGAGATATTCCTTGGTATCTTCTACCCCATCAATAGGGAAAGCAATCTTGGTATTGTTATCGACACAGGTAAGAGCTTTACAAATACTCAAAACCAGCGGCAGGCGAATGGTGAAGATTGTACCCTTGCCTAGTTCCGATTCTGTACTTACCGAACCGCGAATTTTTTTCAGATCGGTATTAACCACGTCCATACCCACACCACGACCGGCAAAATCATCGGCCTCATCTTTGGTGCTAAAGCCAGGATGGAACAGCAGTTCGTATATTTGTTGTTCCGACAGATTTTGAGCTGCTGCCCAGGTGAGGATATTCTTCTCAACGGCCTTTTTCTTAACTATTTCGGGGTTAATGCCCGCACCGTCGTCTCTAACGGTAATTACGGTTTGGTTACCTTGAATAAAAGCACGGATATAAACGTTGCCGACTTCTCCCTTGCCGTTTTTCAGCCTTACTTCTGGCGGTTCGATGCCGTGGGAAATAGCATTGTTGACCAAATGAGTCATCGGATTATAAAGGTGCTCGACAATCATCTTATCGATCAGCACGTCTTTACCTTCTACATGGAGCTTAGTCTGTTTTTTCTGCTTACGCGAAATATCGCGAACTGCCCGGGGCAAGCGATCGGCAGTCTGACCAAAGGCGACCATCCGCGAAGAGTTCATACCGTCCTGTAACTGACTGGTAACCTGTCTGAAGGTTTGAGCTACCTTGTCAGTTTCATCGACGACAAACTGAATATCTGATGCTGCCTCGCGAACGCGCACGATTAATTCAATAATGTCTTGGGAAAGTAAGTGAAAGCCATTAAAGCGATCCATTTCTAGCGCGTCTAGACCTTCCTCTTGAGGCTTATCGTCAAATCCAACCGCTCTACCCGCAGCAACAGCAGAATTAGCCCGAGACTGTCGACTAGCCATCAATGCACCTTCTAACAGCGATCGCTCGTACATATCGTGCATTTTGGCACCAGCTTCACCGAGAGACTGGACATGACCTAAGAGGTTATCGAGAAAACGGCGGAGTCTTTCTTGGTCGTCTTCCAAGCGATTGCGCTTAACTACCAGCTCGCCGATTAAATTATTGAGGTTGTCCAGTTTACGTACGGAAACCCGCATGGTCTGATCGTAAGTCTGGGCTTTGGCTACTGGTGCTGGTGCTGGTGCTGGTGCTGGTGCTGGTTTGGGGGCGCTCTCTCTTACTAGTTCCACTTTTGGCGGTAGCTCTACTGGAGGTGTTTCCTCGAGTAAAGAATCTAAGTCCAGAGAATTTGGGGAGTTGAGATCTTCTAGAGAGTCTAAGCTACCTACCGGTTCGCTAACTAAATCATCGAGAGATTGACTGTCCGATTCTAGAGATAATAAGTCGAGGTCATCACTAAGATTTAGCTCGGAGTCCAGACTATCTAAGCTATTATCTCCTAGGGCATCTAATTCTCCCAATTCGCCGAGAGAACTTAAATCGCCTATAGGCTCTAGTTCGAGACTATCTAGCTCCAGGTTATCTAACTCCAGGTTATCTAGTTCTAGACCATCTATTTCTAATGCTGGCTCAGAATCTGGAGCAACCAAATCTGCTGCTGGTGCTGCGCTTAAATTTAGCTCCTCTAAAGATGGTGCGCTTAAATCCAATTCCGCTGCATTTTCTAACCCGTCTGGACTTTCAATAACTATATCTGATGCTTCGAAGCTTTCTAATCCCTCTATGCTGTCAAGAACCGGTTCGGAATCGGCTAATTCCAACGTGAATTCCGCCTCATTTGTCTCTAGCTCTACCGAGACGGGCTGCTCCTCAGACAAATCATCTAAATTTACTATTTCTTTTATTTCTTCTTCTTCTGTTAACTCTGTTTCAGCCATAACGGGTAAATCTTCTGCCCCATCATGGCTCTTTTCTACGATAATATCTGCCGTTGCATCTGGTTCTAGGGGAATAACAATTTCATCTATTTCAACTGCCTCTAATTCATCATGATTCGATTCCTCTACCTCAGACTCTTCTGCCAATGGCTCATCATCTAGAGCCGATACTTCTATTTCCTCCTCTTTATCCCCATCCAAATCGCTCGAATCTAAATTGCGAAAATCCCAATCATCCAAATCCAAGTCAGGAACGTTTTTTTGCTTAGCCTCAGACTCATCATTCTCCCCGACTACTGCTGCCATAGCTTCGGCATCATTTTGTACCGCAGCAAATCCATTACAACGTCTATTCTTCTGTTGCTATTGGCCTAAGTTTGGGCTTATGGAGTGCGATCGCACTACCGGCGACAGCCCTGGTTGAGCCTCATCCAAATCCCACCGATTTCCC
>JBCBIN010000045.1:0-14313 GCA_038524555.1 Cyanobacteria bacterium J06623_7
GTATTTATATTTACATCATAATGAGGTTAAGATAGCTTGACTGCGATCGCGCTCACAATCGAGTTATTATTTCAGCACTACGCTAGCTAACCAGTAGACCAAGGGCGCTAGAGCGATCGCCGGTAAGAAGGAGGCCACTCTAATCTTGGCGATTTCTAGCAGGTTACAGCCAATCCCCATAATCATTAACCCCCCAATACCCGAAACCAGCAGTAGATAAGGACTATCCTCCGCCTGAAGCACCGTATTGCCCAATAGCCCTACTAGAAGAGATAAGCCACCTTGATAGAGCAAAATAACTACGGTCGAAAAACCGACACCGATCCCGTAGATATTCCCGAGGGCGATCGAGATAATGCCATCCATCGTTGACTTTAAAACCAAGAGAGTATTATCTCCCCTCAGTCCATTATTAAAACTACCGAGTAGCGTCATAGGGCCTACACAAAATAGGAGACTACTCGCCACAAATCCTTCAGTAAATAGTCCTCGACCCTTAAATTTATGCTTGAGCCAATCGCCAAAGATAGTTAATTTAGCTTCAATTTCTAATAGTTCGCCCAATACCCCCCCAAAAGCGATCGCCAGCAACCCCAAGATCGCCCCGTTAATCCCTCCTACGCTAACTTCACCCATACTGTTGGCCATACTGATACCAATCCAGAGAGTCAATAAACCAATACCCTGAGTAATGATGGTCTGGATTTTAGGGGAAATAATATCTTTGAGCAGCAAACCCAAACTAGTACCGAGGACAACCGTAAACACATTAATCCAGGTACCGCTGGTTTTTGTCCAAAAATTCAAATCAGTCATAGCGGCGGTATAGGCTTTTTTTTCATATTCATAAAAAAATGTAGAGACACACAGAGAAATCTCTACATTAACCTGTAATCAGTCAAGAACTTTCTTGATTATTTCTTACTTTTTGTTTCTTGCTACTTTCTAATAAGCATCCTGCAATTCATAAAAGTCGGGAGAAACATAGTCCTTACGCAAGGGATAGCCAATCCAGTCTTCGTTCATCAAAATCCGCTTCAGATTGGGATGCCCTTGATAAATGATGCCGAACATATCGTAACTCTCTCTTTCCTGCCAGTCTGCTGCCTTCCAAATCCAATAAACCGAAGGTACTTGAGGATTATCTCGGGGGAGAAAAACTTTCAGACGAACCTCTTCTGGCTGTTCCACATCATCAGCCACCTTAATCAAATGATAAAAGCTGACCAATTCCTTACCGGGGCCTAAATCATAAGCACCCTGACACTGGAGATAGTTATAACCATAGGCATAGAGTGCCGTAGCAATGGGTAACAGCAATTCTGCATCCACCTTAATCATTTCCACATTAGAAACATCAGGGGCGAGTGCTTCATTCTCGAAACCATTTTCAGTTAGCCAACTGGACGTTTGTCCGGCAACGACCAAATCTGATGCCGCCTCAGTTTCCTGCTCTTCAGGACTTTGTTTATCTTTTTCTTCAGCCACGTTCCACCTCCGATTTCTTTGCTGATTCTATCGCGGGGAGGGGCATTCCCATCGCCTCTGCCAATTCTTTTGGTGGAGCCTGGCGCGTTGCCGACTGAATATAAGTACCGTTGAGGATTGGTTCTACCACCTTCATATTGTGTCTGGTGCTGTAGAAGCGATGAGTTTGTTCGACGGTACTAGCTCGCTCCTGAATCGACTGGTTAGAAACCTTCTTGCGCAGTTTAATCACCGCATCAAAAATAGCTTCGGGACGGGGAGGACAGCCGGGAATATAAACATCAACCGGAATTAACTTATCTACACCTCTAACCGCCGTAGTTGAGTCGGTGCTAAACATGCCCCCCGTGATAGTACAAGCACCCATAGCAATTACATACTTAGGTTCGGGCATCTCTTCATATAGACGTACCAAAGCCGGAGCCATCTTCATCGTAATCGTACCGGCAGTAATCAAAAGATCCGACTGACGTGGACTAGAACGAGGTACTAAACCATAGCGGTCAAAATCAAAGCGAGAGCCAATTAAAGCCGCTACCTCAATAAAGCAGCAGGCGGTACCATAAAGCATCGGCCACAAACTCGATAGTCTTGCCCAGTTGTAGATATCATCTACGGTAGTTAAGATGACGTTTTCCGATAGATCCTGAGTTATCTGAGTTGGGCTACTCGGATTGAGTATTTTTTCTTGCTGTTGTTGTTCAAATGTTGGTGAATTCATGACCACTCCAAAGCTCCTTTTCTCCACGCGTATACCAAAGCAATTACCAAGATGGCAATAAAAATTAGGGCTTCCACAAATGCTAACAGTCCTAAACGATTGAAAGCCACCGCCCAAGGGTATAAAAAGACAGTTTCGACATCAAAAACTACGAATACCAGGGCGAACATATAGTAGCGAATGTTAAACTGAATCCAAGCGCCGCCGACAGGCTCCATTCCCGATTCATAGGTAGTTTGTCGCTCAGGGCCACCATCACCCGGCCGTAATAGTTTTGAGGCAGTTAGAGCCAAAGCGGGGACAGCGCTGCAAATGAGTAGGAAACCCAAGAAATATTCATAACCGTTGAGAACAAACAATTTTTATCTATCACTCCCTAGTAGATTGTGTACGCTGTTAATATACTTTTTTACTTTATTTAATTGTAATAGATGAGCGAAGCTTGAGGGTGAAAAGGCGATCTCGCCTACAAATTGCAGCTCAAACGATACCGATCGCTCTATTTAGCAGATATCTTATATTTTATCGGCACGTTTGGTTGGGTTGAAATTTCGCTAAGGTAATAGCAACAACGATCGCAAGTTCTCTAAAAGCCGATGGAATCTACTAAACTGCTCGCCAACACTATCGCTGTCCCCTCTCTTGGTATTGGTACCTGGTCATGGGGCGATCGCCTTTTTTGGGGTTATGGTTCGGATTATGGTGAAACAGAAGTAGAACAAGCGTTTATGGCAGCGGTAGAGAGCGGCGCTACTTTTTTTGATACCGCAGAGGTTTATGGCTTGGGTGAGTCGGAGAAGTTAATCGGACGTTTTCTCAAACGCACCAGTCAACCAGTGCAGGTAGCTACTAAATATTTTCCCCTTCCCTGGCGTTTTAATGCTCAAGCCGTAGCCGATACTTTGAGAGATAGTTTAGAGCGGCTTCAGGTGGAACAGGTAGCGCTATATCAGGTACACATGCCCTTTAGCTTTTTAATGAGCCAAAAGACTTTAATGGAGGCACTGGCACAGGAAGTACAGCGGGGCAGAATTCTAACCGTTGGCGTTAGTAATTACTCGGCAGAACAAATGCAGCAAGCTCACGATCTGCTAGCTCAGTATGGCGTACCCCTGGCGGTCAATCAGGTACGTTACTCTCTATTGACTAGAAAAATCGAGCAAAACGGCATTCTAGAATTAGCCCGCCAGCTAGACATTACTATATTGGCCTATAGTCCCCTCGACCAGGGATTGTTAACGGGGAAATATACGCCAGAAAATACAGAAATAGTGCAGGGAGCCAGAAAGTTAGATCCTAAGTTTTCTACTGCGGGGTTGAGTAAACTTGAACCGCTAGTTTCTCGACTCCAGCAGCTTGGAGAAAAGTATGATAAAACTCCTGCTCAGATCGCTTTAAACTGGCTCATCGTTCAGGATAATATCATTCCGATTCCGGGGGCGAAAAACGCCAAACAAGCCCGAGATAATGCAGGAGCCATGGGCTGGGAGTTAGAACAAGATGATGCCCAAAATCTTGGTGTGATCGCCTTAAATTTATAGTCGTTTTAACTAATTTTTGAATCTGCTAATGTTTCTGTTCGAGGGATTAGGAATTGGGTAGTATTGATGACTGACTTCGGAGAAAAATTCGCGATTTGCGGAGCATCGCTGGAGGCATCGTCGGTCTAATTCGGTTTTCTCGACCTAACCGAACCACATACCCCAATGTCATCTGAATAATACTAAAAGTACAAAGCATTGTCACCAAAAAGTCATATCGTCAGCTTAGATTGAAATTAAGTCGTAGTTGTGAGTTCAGTCTTAATTTGCTGATGCTTGTTTGCTAAGGCTTATTTATTGAAACAACCATATTTTTTGCTAGACAACCATAGATACTATGACTAAATCATCAGTTTTAAACAAGGTTACTTCTTCTCTATCTTTGGTTTTGCTGGGTGGCGGTATTGCCCTGGGAGGAAATTACTTAGTTAATAGTCCTGAAAGCGTTGCTAAAGAAGGTTTAGAAAGCAATGTTTCTGCCGAATCCGCCGAATCTACCGAACAGGTGGCGATCGCCGTGCCCCAAAACTATGTTAGCGATGTGGTCAACCGGGTTGGTGATTCAGTCGTGCGGATTGATGCTTCTCGTACAGTTGCCACTAAACTCCCCGCTGCTTTTAACGACCCTTTCTTTCGCCAGTTTTTTGGCTCGCAGATGCCCAATCTTCCCAACGAACAGATTCAAAAAGGACTGGGTTCGGGATTTGTCGTTAGTTCTGATGGCTTAATTTTGACTAATGCCCATGTAGTTGAGGGTAGCGATAAAGTTACCGTCACCCTTAAGGATGGTACGACCTATGAGGGGGAAGTGATGGGTACAGATTTCTTTACCGATGTTGCGGTAATTAAGATTGAAGCCGATGAACTGCCGGCAGTAACATTTGCCGACTCAGACAACCTTCAGCCTGGAGAATGGGCGATCGCGATCGGGAATCCTCTAGGGTTAGACAATACTGTAACTACCGGTATCGTTAGTGCCACGGGCAGAAGTAGCTCCCAGGTGGGCGTAGCCGATAAGCGAGTTAGTTTTGTCCAGACGGATGCGGCGATTAATCCCGGTAATTCTGGAGGTCCCTTGCTCAATGCACAGGGAGAGGTGATTGGCGTTAACACTGCTATTATTCAAAACGCGCAGGGACTTGGCTTTGCCATTCCGGTTAATACCGCCAGAGACGTAGCGGAAGAACTGATTGCCAAAGGTAGAGTAGACCATCCTTTCTTAGGCATTCAGATGGCAAAAATTACTCCTGAATTGCAGCGAGAGTTAGCCAATCGTAATAAATTTAACGTTAAGGCAACAAGCGGAATTTTAATTATGGATGTTGTTCCCGATTCTCCAGCCGCGCGCGCGGGGTTACAACCGGGAGATGTAATTCAAGCAATTGCTGGACAAGAAGTTACCACTGCTGAAGAGATTCAACAAGCGGTGGCTAAAACTGAAGTCGGCGAAAACTTAAATCTAGACTTAGTTAGAAACGATAAACAGCTTAATGTAAATCTTGAAGTTGGTGTTTTGCCCCAGCCACAAAAAACCAGTCGTTAGGGCTGCTTAAAATCTAGCTAGAAAATTTTCTCACACACACTATGGACGATAGGTTTAAATGTACCTATCGCTTTTCTTATTTTTATTACTCGGGATATTGAGCCATAGGTGATCGCGCCACAAAAAAAGAGGCAGTACTTTACCACCTCCGTAGATTCATCCGCTCGATAAAACGAGCTTTTTAAATGAGTAAGACTCCATTTAGAAGCTAACGTTTGCAGAAATTGCGATCGCCTTAACCTTTATAAATTGTGGTTGTATTAGCTGGCATTGTTTTGGCATCTAGGTCATCAAGTTGACGATGCTCGACTACTTCAGTCTTTTTGTTTTTACCTGCTAGACCAAATAAGCCAAGTAAACTGAGTAAACTCAGCCAACCCCAATTAGATTTTTCTTCAATCGTGGCAGCAGCAGCAGCTTGAGTAACTTCCTCTTCGGCGGCAGCCGCGGCATCTTCTATTCCCTGACATGACTGGCAATATCCCAACTATCTACCGCAATTTGCTCTTTCTTTTCTTCTAGAGACTTATCGTGGTCTATGATGTCGCCCTTATTTGCCGTGCGAAATGCATCCTCACGGTTACTCTGACGATATACTTTTTCGCGATCTTAGTTACTCATAACTGTTTGCTAAATGTTTCTATTTAACCCAGATTGACTGGTGCTTTACATCCGGCTATTGGTATAAATATCCCAGCATCTTCCCAGACTAAGGATATATTTACTTAGGATTGGTCTAAAACAGCAAAGCTAGAGTGAGTAAGGCAATCTTATTGCGGTAAGCAATAATTCTACTAGCTATATTGGTTGACTATGTGGGCAATGGGCAACAACAGCCCAACTACTAAAAAAGACCAGATTGCCAGATAAGCCACAAAAACAAGATTGCCATATAGGTAAGTTTTTCTTTTCCTGCTGTAAGCAACAACCAGTAATAATTGACAAATGCTCAAGATAAAGAGCAAGACGATAAACGAGCGAGGAGAAGCCAGAATTATTTTGGCGGCGAGGGATAACTCCCAATTTTGATTGGCATTGGCAGTATAGACAGACTGGGATAGTTCGACTACTAATTTGCTGGCAAAGCTTAAAAGCAACATCAATAAAAAGAGAACAGTCTTGATTGATAAAGTTATAAGGCTAACTTTTGCGTCTACTTTTGCCTGAGACATCTTAAAAGCTACGAATAAAAGATTGGAAAATGCTTATAAGATAGCCGGTCTAATTTAAAATGCACAGTCGCTCTAATTAATTTTTGGCGTTGGTAAATGCGTCATGCTATTGAACACTTCTTACTTAATTAATGCTCGACGGGAATGGCATGATGAAAATAAGTATAGTCAACATACTGATGTCCTTCTGAGGTTTGCCGGATAATGTCTGCAAAGCGATGCGACCATCTGATATCGGCGGCACTGTAACTATGGGGTGCGTGGAGAGTATGGCTAACGGTTTCATCAATTCCGCTCAAGTCCACCATAATCATAGTCCTAGTTTTAGCTAAAGATTCAGCGGTAGCTTGCCAGAGGGGACTACATTCATCAATAGGGTGCATCACCGTCCAGCTTAGAGTAAATCTAGGGGTGCGATCTCGCGACAGTTTTAACGGATAAAAGCGACGCATATATTCTCCTTCCTGGCTGACCTCATCTCGCATAAGGTAAACGCGCATTTTCGCTTCCAGAATTTGATTATGTCTCTGATTTCCCGCTCGCAGCATGAGGGTAGGAACGCCATTATGTTCGGAGATAGTCATAATTTGGCTAAACATAACCTTGGCAGTCGGTTGAGCAAACCGCGTAAACGCCAAGCTGGTAATTAGTGCGGTGCCGATGATGCCGATAAAAGCTTCAATCGTTACCAGAATATTGGCATAGGTAGTTAGGGGATACATGGCCCCATAGCCGATAGAGGTGAGAGTCTGGACGCTAAAGAAAAACAGGTCGCTAAAGGAGCCGGGAGTCGCATTTTCGACACAGTTCCCTCCCAACCAAAAACCGACGGCAAACAAGGCATTAACCAATAGGTAGGTCAAAATTGTCATGCTTAAAAATAGCCACCAGGGAACCGTGAGTAATAGATAATAGGGTTCGTGCCAATAACTCTGCCAGGAATCTGCTCCGGGTATTTCTAAACGTCCATTACGAAAAGCGATCTGAATTTTATGAGCTTGATGTTTAAAGCGATCGCGTTTATTCATGAACTTAAACCAGACATCTTTAATTAGATATCTTATCGGCGATCAAGACTATGAGGATTTAAGAGTGAATAAAGTAAGTTCCAGGGCACAGTTAATTCTCATTGCTAGATCGCTAAAGCCAATGCCGCGATTGATATATAGCCTATTTTCGGGCTGCCCGTAGTTAGTTCCGACCCATTGGCGGCAACAGTGAAAATATTACCGATACAGTTATCTACGATGGAAATCGTGTAGTTGCAATTGACGAAGATGTTCTTCTCAGACCTAGTGATTTAGATCTTCAAGGTAATGCCAACATCGAATTTTACGAGGATTTTGCTCACGACCAGTATTTAGCTTCTCATAGGGATCTGATCGATGCTTTTGGTAATCGCCAGCACTCTTATAACAATAGCCTCGGTCTAGCCTATCGGCACTATGTTGAATTCGGCGAAGATGAAAATATGGCTTTAGTATAGTTTCGACGAAGCACAATACTTAGCTTCCCATAGCGATTTAATTGATGTTTTTGGGAATAGACAATATTCCTACCAAGTAACTCTCGATTTAGCGACTCAACACTATATTGAATTTGGCAAGAGTGAGAATAGGTCGCTCAATAGCTTTAATGCCGCTTCATATCTGAATAAATATGCCGATCTACAGGCTGCTTTTGGCAACGATTTGGCGGCGGCAACCCAGCGCTACATTGAATTTGGTGCTGATGAGGGGAGAGTCTACTAACGAAATCTGAATCATTGATGTTGGGATTATATTCCTTTCACTAGATTAAGTTGGATTCAATCGAGGTGTAGTTCCTGTTCCACATCTACACCTCTTTAAGTAAGGTGATCGCTCTGAGCCTCATGCCATTAGGAGACATTTTCAGCTTTTCCGCATTATGCACTCACCAACGCCAGTTATCGCTTTCCCCCCAACCTAACCATAACTATCACTCTGTATCAGGATTAGCTGGTTTGGGCTTGGGTCCAGCATTGCGTACATTGACTAACTTTTTCAGCAGATCGAACCAGAATGGTGCGCCCATAGTAATCGCCAAAGCCGTAACGATATATCCCGGTAACTTTTTGAGCATATAAACAACCGAGTTACCGTCCGATTCTAAATTGGGATCCGAATTCTGGGTATCTGTAGAGCTTGAAGCTTTATTTTCTTGCCGGAAGATAGGCCAACCAATCGGAGAATTATTTAACTCCAAAGCGGCTTCAACTTGGGGCTTAATACAGACAGCTAAATCTTTTGACTGGCTATCTTGACATTCAGTAATGGTGCTGGAAGCCTGAGCGACAACTGCCTCCCGGACATTCTCATCATGTAGGTTTTCGACAATATGAAAAGTGTCGGCATTGGCAAAAATAGCCGCAGCTAAGCCGATAAAGAATAAGACTATCTTAGTGTTGCGCTTATAGGTTCCTGAAGTACGAGCCTGGGAACGTTCAAACCAAGACTTGATTTCGGTTTTGAGCCGAGTAAATATTTGCGTGACTACTTCTGGTTCGAGGTCTTTTTGGAGGCTTTGTCGAGATGTTCCAGATGCAACCAAAGCGCGGTTGGCTAGCTTAGAAAGATTTTTAGCTAAATCTTCAGGCAAAATAAACGGGTTATCTTCAGATATTTCTCGAGAATTTTCGAGCAATTTAGCAATTAATTCGCGGTCTGGGACGGAATTGCCATAGTTTTCTGCCAAAACATCGATAATTGCTTCGGTGAAGGAATCAGCCGGAATATAGGAAGGGCCATATTGTTCTTTGGGTTTAGCCCAGATACCCAAGGAAGATTGTTTGAGGGATGAAATTTCATAATGGTTGTAGAGCTGGCGAATTAACTCAACTACTTTGGATTCATCGTCTGTTTTTTGCTGGGTATTGATGGGGTCCAACTCTTCGCCCTTTAATTTTTTTTCTATTTTGCTTTCCTTGGGGAAGACGATTCCTTTGCCCAGCAACATGAGAAAAATAGATTTTTTGAGATGCTTAGCTCGCCACTTGCCAAAGCCGGCTAGTAATTCTTGGATTTCCGATGCCAACAGGCACAGAATGAGATAGATAAAAACCAATCCGATCGCAATTTCGAGAAAAGCAGGTAAACCGATATTCATGATTCATACTTGCTAAAAGTTTCAGTCGATTAAACAGTAAATAAACAGACAGGGTAGAAAGGATAATGCTCTAGTTACAGACTATGGGCGCAGAAACCCGTTCTTTTTTAACTACAATCCAACTTCTCTGGATAAAAGGATTACCTGCTGTATCCAAGCTAGAGATTTTGGTAACTTCCTGCTGGCTGTCGCAGTCTTTAACGGCATAACCATTGGGAGGCTTGAGATAATAAAGACCCTTGGGCAAAAAGTTGGTCTGTTCTAGGTTGTTAAAAGCCAAACCCAGCTCGATATTTTGGCCGATATCTGGTTGCTCGGTTGCCTGGCAATTAGGAGTATTTGGCTCCTTCTCCAGGTCGCACTTTTTGTTATTTCTAAGCAATTTCACTGAACCAGTAGCCAGATCGATTCCTGTTGCCTGTTGTAGGGTGTAGCCCAAGAGAGCGATATTTGCCGATAAATCCTGAGCGACAATTGTCGTCAGATCGAACCAGCCTCCACTACCGAGATTGGGGTCTGCTATCTTAATTTCCTGAGAGCGATCGCGATCAAAAACTTGCGCTAAGTCTAATGAAACTACACCAGCGGGACGGATTCTTACCCCATCATCAAATTCAAAGAATCTGGCTCCAGCGGCTAGGGTAAATACAGATAGGCGGATGCTAGGACCCAAAAATAGGGTGGCATCATCAGTCCGGGGGGATAAGCCGAATAGTAAGCCGGGAACGACATTTTCGGCGATCTCGCCTACCTCTAAATTAGCCCCAACGAGAGATTGAATCTCATCATTACCAACTAATCCCCCCGCAATGACGTTAGAGTTGTCCGCTGCTCCGAGTAAACTCTGGCTGACAATTTGCCTAGGGGTTACTCCAGTGATGCTGGCGAAGGAGATATCTAATTCATTTAAGGCGGTATCCTGCTTGGCTGCCTCTAACTGTGCTGCGGCTTCGGTACTAAGAACAGATTTAGCTTCAATAGTTGTGCCTCCAGGGGGTTCTGCTGGATAGAGACCGGCAACGTTGAGGGTAATATTACTCTCACGAAAGCTTAAGGCTATTTTTGCTTGGGGATTGTCTACATTTTGGAGCTGAAATTCAATCGGGTTTCTGGTGATGGCTCGGGCACCAAAGCGATAGTAGTTAGCGTTAAAGTCGTCGCTAATTGGTCTCCGGACGATATCAATTTCCCAGTCGATTCCCTCATAGAATATGTATGCATTACTATCTCGATAGGGAATTAGAGTCGTGTCTCCTGGTAGAGAGACTTCCGCTTTATCCAAATCCAACGAATATGCGATACCGTTAGTCTGAAGCAGATCGCTGACAATATAGTATTCCCTCAGCATTCGATAGTATTCGGGAACGGAAATGTTGCCAATTAGTTCCCGACCACATCCAGGACGACTGGCGTAGCCTTCTTTCCCAAAACTAGTCATACCGCAAACGTTCGTGCTGAAACTGCTTTTGGTCACCCAAAAATTTTCAAAATCTTGTTTAAAATCAGCCTCAGGATCGAAGCTCGCACTTCCTCCATCCGAAGGTGGTTCGTTAACCAAGTTGTTTAACCCATCTGCTTCATCCAGAGCAAAAGTAGCCTGTAAACAGATTTTTTCCTCATCAGACAAATCGTTCAACCATTTAGCCGAACCTAAATCCTCATTGGCAATGGTAATGGTCATTATTCCCTGAGCACCACAGGGAAGGGATGAATCTGCCTCCATATCTGTAGTCCCAATTCTGGTTCTGGCTTTCTCTAAAGCGGACTGTTTAAATTCGTCAGTTTGAGTTAAGGGCAGCATGTCCCAGACTAAATCGATTCTGGCTCGTCTGGTATTTTCTAAGACTTCGATCACCCCGTTAACGATAGAGGCTCTAATTGCCGTGGCTTTGACGGCTTCTTCGGGCTGTGGTGATGCTGGGGATTCACTAGAGTCAGCGGCATCACCTTCTGTTGCGACTGCCGGTAAAGCGATCGCCCAAGAACAGACAAGAGCGGCGATAAGCCCTTTAAATAAAATCATAATGACAAATTGCAGCTTGATAACTTAACGTCTCAAGTAATGAAATTGATAATCGAAAATGGTTTGTTACAGCAATTCGCAGGGGAACACCCGACCGCGACTATTATTGCCAAAGTCATAGAGCATTCCTAGCAGGGGTCTATTTCCGGGCGCTTTATTTAGTAAGACTCGGGCACCAATATACTTAGTCTGGAGTTGAGTATTAAAGCCAATCATGTAGCCAATCGCCGCTGTCCCACCAAGCTGGTTTAACGGTCTGCGTTTGGCAACATCAATCACAGTCCCGGTAATAGTTCCGGCACCGGACAAGACATCTAAAATAACCGCATCGCCAATTTTTACTTCGGGAGCGACATCTATCGATACGACAGGAGCAAAGTCAATGTTAATGCTGGGAGCGATGCGCACAATCGGCTTAATTAGACTACCTGGATTAGTGGGCAAGTCGTAGTTAAAAATATTGCCAATTACTAGCTCGGATGCCTGTTTAATCGGCCCTGCATCTCCAGCGCTGGAGATAATTTGATTTCCTCCGTTGTAAAGTACCAGGGAATAGGGGGCAATTAGGAAATCCCCCTGTCTGCCATATAGGTTGTAAATAGCGCTGGGGGGATATGAATCGCTGCGTTCGCGATAAATTCTCATAGTTTCTGTTTCTAGGTAATTTTTAGCGATTCCACAGATTAGCGATCGCTGTTAATAAGATGAGTAAGCAGAATAATCCGACTAGCCATAGCCAAGGTTGTTGTTGCTTGGTGGTAGTCGTTGACTGCGAGTTATTGCCAGAAGTCTCTCCCTCAGCCATCGCCTTGGTTTGAGGTAATACCGGTTGATTGAGCATGCGGTCAGAATTCTGACTCCGAGCTTGGGGATTGGGAATTTGACCATTGTCAGCACTGTGCCGACGGGGACGACGAGGGAGCCGCGTACAATCTGGTGATTTTTGTGCCTCCGATAGATTAGCCGCCAATCTTCCTCTCACTCGGGTTATGCGAAGATTAGGAGGAAGATGTTTTGACGGTTGAAACACGGGACGACTTGGTTGACGGCTCATCGGCGACCAATCCTGACTAAATCGCCATCAAAAGTGGGCAGGGAGAGAATAAACGGGTCGGTTAGATAAGTTAGCGCCTGTTCTTCTAAGATGCTAATAGCGATCGCTTCTCCCATCCGCAGACTGTCGTAGTAGTCACTAAAGTAATGGACTCCGGCCATATTGCGACCGATAGAAATATTCGCCGCTAGCTTGTTTAATTCACCTTCTAGAGTTAGAAACTGCTCGGGTTTATCGGCGTTGGATTCACCAGATTTTGACTTGCACAGATTTGGTTTGCCCTCAATTAGCTGCTCGCTCTTGTCTCCTATTGGCGGAGAGCGGAAAGCAACTGCCTCGTCACCGGTTTCCCATCTTTTAAAGGCAACCTGACTCCCTTTTTTCGCCAGTACCGCACTAGTATCAAAAAACGCTTTAAGCATCGTCACACAGGCTCCTGCCACCGTTGCATGACCGGCACCGTAGGATGGATGCATGGGCGAACCTTCCGGAAAAGCCATGGGCAGAAAATGAGTTCCTTTCCCCGGGCCATTGGCGATCGCTTCTAGGGTTTCTTTCAGGCAGTTTTTGAGTTTACCCACATCCTTGACTAGCAATGGCGGAGTAAACTTTTTAGCATCTTCGGATGGATCGCGTAACAGTTCTAGTCTGGCAGCTAAAGCTTCTGGGCGCAGACGAATATGGTTGTTGAATTTTTGAAATCTGACGGCTTTTAAGGCTCTAGTTGCCACTTCGGTAACTAAGGTAAGAATATGCGGTCCCCCAAACAGAGCAAAACCAGATGCATTTCGACGGTCATTGACCCCCATCCCGCCGGTGCCGTTGCCAGAGAGATGGTCGAAAGCTGGGTCGAAGGGAGCGCCCATTCTCAAGAGAATTAGACCAGCATTGAGATAAGCTTCGTATAGCTCATCATAATGGACGTAGGTGGCCAAATCTCGGGGAGTAGAAATAAAGCGACGAGCCGGAATTTCTTTATCGCTGGCGACTTCACTATCTTTACCACCGGCTTTGAGATATTTTTCTGGGGGTGGTTGGATTCCTCGCTGTACCTCGACGTAGCTAGGCAGGTCGATCATAAAATCTTGCCCGGGTTCGGCAATGGGCACCTTCTGATCGATCTGTAAAACGCCATAGCCAATTCTGCCATCGGCGACACTCCCTGCACCATTGCGAGCGACCGTACCAATTAACATAAATTGGGATAGATATGGCCCGACATCTACCCCGGGAGACGAACCACGAAAGACCGTCTGTCGATCCAATTGACCCGCAGCATTAACTTTGCGCCGGCGATCGGTTTGTTCTTTGATTTTGATATATTTACTGTTACTGTCATTCAGACGTTTGATTGAGGAGTCTAGTTTTTCATCTTCACCCTTACTATTTTCAACAGCATTATCTTCTCCGGCACTAGCTTCTCCGGCATTATCTTCATCCCTAGATTCAAAATCATTGAAGGGTGTATCCCTCAGGATTGCTAACTCATAGACCTCTGCCATTTCTAGTGCTAGCTCGGGGTCCGCTTCGCCGTCTGCACCAATTAAGGGTGGTGCGGGAGCCATAGTTATAGCAATCGAAGCAAAGATTAGGACAGAATAAAGAGGTAGAGGAGAGTATAAACAGAGAACTAAAATGCCAGTTC
>JBCBIN010000046.1:0-14240 GCA_038524555.1 Cyanobacteria bacterium J06623_7
CCCAGCCAGACCAAATTCGGGCGCGGATTACAGAAATTAAACCAGATGTAATAGTTAACGCGGCGGCATATACGGCAGTAGATAAATCAGAAAGTGAAGCCGAGTTAGCCATGGCGATCAACGCTACGGCACCAACTCAAATGGCGATCGCCGCAGAGGAAGTAGGAGCCAAACTGCTGCATATTTCCACCGACTATGTATTTAACGGTAAAAATCATACCCCTTACCTGGAAACCGACTCTACCGATGCCTTGGGCATGTATGGCAAGTCCAAACTTCAGGGGGAAATTGGCGTCATAAACCATAGCGAGCGCCACATAATTCTGCGTACTGCCTGGGTCTATGGTGCCCAGGGTCATGGAAATTTTGTCAAAACCATGTTGCGCTTGGGTAAAGAGCGATCAGAACTCAAGGTCGTTGCCGATCAGATTGGTAGTCCCTCTTGGTCTTATGATATTGCCCTCGCTATTACCCAATTGATTGGTAAGTCACTAGATGATGACAGCATCAGGGGAATTTATCACTACACTAACAGTGGTGTAGCTAGCTGGTATGACCTAGCAGTGGCAACTTTTGCCGAAGCCAAGGAACTGGGTTTTCCCTTAAAAATAGAGCGGGTTTTGCCCATTACTACCGCCGAGTTTCCCACCCCCACCGAACGTCCAGCTTATTCCGTCCTCTCTAAAGCTAAAATCACCGCCGCTACTGGCGTATATCCCCCTTACTGGCGCGATTCCCTCAGAAAAATGCTGACAGAATGGCAATCTTTGAGCGATTACTAAATGCCGACCTGTAGGGCTTTCGATCCGAGTCCGACCCATTGAAATAGTGTAGAACTGATGGTTCCTCGAGCTTGTCCTTTAGGAATAAATTACTAATTACCTCAACTACTAATTACCGAAACAATGAAAGCAATTATCCTCTCTGGTGGTAAAGGTACGAGATTGCGTCCCCTAACCTATACCGGTGCCAAACAGCTAGTACCCGTCGCCAATAAGCCGATTCTCTGGTACGGTATCGAGTCCATCGTCGCGGCCGGAATTACTGAAATTGGCATTATTATCAGTCCCGAAACCGGGGGTGAAGTTCAGGCAAAAACTGGTAACGGCGATCGCTTTGGGGCTCAGATTACCTATATTCGTCAGGATGAACCCTTAGGATTAGCTCATGCAGTTAAGGTTGCCCAACCATTTTTGGGAGATGCGCCTTTTGTCATGTATCTCGGCGATAACCTAGTTCAAAGCGAACTCGATCAGTTTATCGATAAGTTTAAGGACAACCATCTCGATGCCCTGACTCTCCTGTGTGAGGTAGAAAATCCCAGTGCTTTCGGTGTGGCGCGAGTTGATGAGCAGGGCAAAGTCTTAGAACTAATTGAAAAGCCTCAGAATCCGCCCTCAAATTTAGCGCTGGTGGGAGTTTATCTCTTTTCGCCCAAAATCCATCAGGCGATCGCCAATATTCAGCCTTCGGCTCGGGGTGAATTAGAAATTACTGATGCGATCCAGTACTTAATCGACCAGCAGGAGGGAGTTGCTTCCCATCGTCTGACGGGTTGGTGGCTCGACACGGGGAAAAAAGACGATTTACTCGCTGCCAATCAAATTATTCTCGATACCTGTCTCGAATCTACCCACGAAGGCGCGATCGATAACGAGAGCAAAATTAGCGGACGAGTTCATGTTGGCAAGGATTCTCAGGTGAGTAACTCCATGATTCGTGGCCCCGTAACCATTGGCAAAAACTGTAAAATTCAGAACTGCTACATTGGCCCCTATAGCAGCATTGCCGATAATACCAACCTGGTTGATATTGATATCGAGCATAGTGTTGTTTTACAGGGTGCAACCCTCGAAGGAATTAGTTCGCGGATTGTGGATAGTTTAATTGGCGAGCGGGCTCATCTAAAAGCCGCACCTCAACGCCCCAAAGCCTTAAGATTCATGATTGGTGATGATTCAACCATAGAATTAACCTAACAACTACGACACACAGGTCAGCCCCAACCCTTACATACATAATAGGTAAAACATATGCAGCAAATTAATAGAATGCCACGTCGAATTTTAATTACTGGTGGTGCGGGTTTTATCGGCTCTAACTTTGTCCATCACTGGGCTCAAACCTATCCAGAAGATCGGATTGTCGTTTTAGATGCCCTGACCTATGCGGGCAATCGTGAAACTCTTGCTAGCTTAGAGGATCGACCCAACTTCAAATTTGTCCAGGGGGATATTTGTGATCGCCTATTAATCGACAAACTGTTAGCTGGAGAAGAAATCGATACGGTGGCTCACTTTGCTGCCGAGTCTCATGTAGACCGTTCAATCTTGGGGCCAGGGGCTTTCGTTCAGACTAATGTAGTGGGGACATTTACCTTATTAGAGGCTTTTCGCCAGCGTTGGAATGAGCGTCAACAGCCCGAAAGTGATCGCTCTCTTGATACGCATTCCCTTGCGCCTTGCGTCGACGCGGGGTCGTATCGCTTCCTACACGTCTCTACCGATGAAGTTTACGGCAGCCTCGAAGCAGACGAGCCGGCATTTACCGAAACGACTCCCTACACCCCCAACAGTCCCTATTCCGCCTCCAAAGCAGGGAGCGACCATCTAGCCCGGGCTTACTTCCATACCTATGGTATGCCCACCATGATTACCAACTGCTCGAATAACTATGGACCCTTCCATTTTCCTGAGAAGTTGATTCCCTTGATGTGTATCAATATCCTGCTGGGTAAACCCCTCCCGGTATATGGCGACGGACAAAATATTCGTGACTGGCTCTATGTTGAAGACCACTGTAAGGCTTTAGATACCGTCATCAATCGCGGTGTCCCCGGAGAAACCTATAACGTCGGTGGCAATAATGAAGTCAAAAACCTCGATTTAGTCGAGCAGCTGTGTGAATTAATGGACGAACTAGCCCCAGATTTACCCGTCCGTCCCTCGAAAAAGCTAATTACCTTTGTTAAAGACAGAGCGGGACACGATCGCCGTTATGCTATTGACGCGAGTAAAATCGAACGAGAACTCGGCTGGACGCCCCAAGAAACCGTAGAGGGGGGTCTACGTCGCACTGTGGAATGGTATTTAGCCAATCAAGACTGGTGGCAACCATTGTTAAGCGGCGAGTACAAAAAATACTACGAAAAAGTCTATGCGTGAGATAGCTTTAAGCTCTAAGCTTTTATTTCTAAGCAGTTATCTTGAATAGCTGAGTTAATAAATTGGAACTGGGAAAATTGCGATCGCCCGATTGATGGTCGTAGTTTTCCTATTTTTTTAAGTTCGCTGCTCATTGTCAATTGTTAATTGTTAATTGTTCATTCCATAGTGGTCAATTTAGGAATTGGATGTTAAGTTCTGCGGTTAGTTGCATTGATGTACTAACATTCTCCTTACCAAATCCACAATGTTCCAAGTAGATGAGGCTCAAGCTTGTTTGAAACAAGCACAAGAATGCTGGCAAGCTCAGCAGTGGCAAAAGACAATCCAGGCCTGCGCTCAAGCCCTAGCTTTAAATCAGAAGCTACCCCTGGCACATAAATTGATGGGGGATGCTCTGCAACGAACTGATAAAAGCAAGGAAGCAATTGGCTATTATCGAGCGGCGATCGCTTTACAGCCTAACTTTACTGAGGTTTATGCTAATTTAGGTACTCTGTGCGCGCAACAGCAGCAATACCAACAGGCGATCGATTACTATCAACAGGCACTAAAGCTCGACCCTAATTTTACTGCCGTCCAGAAGCCCCTAGTCAGAGCACAGCAGCTACTGCAACAACATAGAGGGGCTCAAACATCTTTGAAAGATCGGGATTTGGATTTGAGTCGCAGTCTACAGCAAGGAAGGGATTTGCAACAGCAAGGAGAATGGGAAGCCGCTTTAAAGCAATATCTTCAGGCAGCTAAGCTAAGACCCCAGCGGGTTGATACCTATCGAGAAATCATCAAGCTCTGCGAACAGCTCGGTTTATGGGCAGATGCGGCTAAGTACTGTCGTCTAGTTTTGAGGCTGACCAATGGCGAGGAGGCAGAATCTACCTCTCTTTCCCGACCGTCTCAGCCAGCGTCACCCCCAGCTGTAGCCAGAAGCAATAATATTGTTCCCGCTTTAAGTAAGCAACCTCAGGCGGCCAAGCCCCAGACAGCCCCCCCTAAAATAGCCCAAACTCAAGACTATTTAACCTTGGGTCAAACTCTAGAACGTCAGGGTAATCATCAAGGAGCAGTTGACTGCTATCAGCGGGCAATTCAACAGCAGCCTCAAGGAGTAGATGGCTATCTGGCTCTAGGGGAATTACTATTCAAGCAAGGTCGGATCGATAGTGCCGTTTCTACCTATCTAGCGGCATTAAAACAGCAGCACCATCCCCAACTATATTTTAATTTAGGCAAAATCTATCAGGGCAAGAAACAGTTGCCCAAAGCGGCTCTTTGCTATCAAAAGAGCATACAGCTAGATAGTCAACAGCTTCAAGCATGTCATGAACTAGGAGAAGTGTTTAGCCAGCAGCAGCAGTGGTCGGAAGCGGTTCGGGCTTATCGTCAGGCGGTGGCACTCAAAACTGACTTTTCCTGGACTTATAATAATCTAGGCTATGCTTTAATCCAGCTCGGTCAGTGGTCGGAGGCGATCTCTCCCTATCTTCAGGCGATCAAACTAAAGCCAGATTTTCCCTGGTCTTACTATAATTTGGCCGAAGCCTACGGTAAATTAGGTCAGTGGGAACGGGCGATCGCTGCCTATGATCGAGCAGCCCAACTCCAGCCAGATTTACCCCAGGTGCAGCAAAAGTTAGGAGATGCTTACTACCGGCGCAGCCAACAGGATCGTCAGCGAGCTTTAGAGCGTTTTCGTTTGGCTATTGGGCAAGACCCCTACAATCCGGATGTCTATCATCAGGCTCTGGCGATCGACAATCGCAACCTCGACCTCTATCTCAAGCTGGGGGACATTCTCGCTAACTCTGGTAAGTCCGAACAGGCTTTAGTTACCTATCAAATGGCGCTTCAAGTACAGCCTAAAAATACAGAAATTTTGACTCGAATCCAACAGTATCAGGGGCTAAATTTGGTGACGGCAGAGGAATCCATTCACCAACCCGCCGAGCTGCCCACCGCCGATTATGAAGCTATGGTCGCCGAACTCGAGCAAATTTTACCCTACAGCGATACTCCCGCCGTCTCGATTATCATCCCCGTCTATAATCAGCTCGACTACACCCTTAAATGCCTCAAGGCGATCTCCGTTAACCTGGATAAATCCCTGCCGGTGGAAATTATTTTGGTTAATGACTGCTCGACAGACTCCACGGCGAAAGTACTCCAACCCCTAACTAAAATCGATCTGGTCAATCAAACTACCAATCAGGGTTTTATTCACTCCTGTAATTTGGGAGCAGCAAGAGCCAAAGGGGAGTATATCTATTTCCTCAATAATGATACGGAAATCAAACCCAACTGTATTGCCAGTCTAGTGGAGGTACTCGTTCGCGACGAGCAAGTAGGTGCGGTAGGCTCCAAGCTAGTCTATCCCCAGGGCAGTCTCCAGGAAGCCGGAGGAATTGTCTGGTCGGATGCCTCGGGCTGGAACTACGGTCGGCAGGACAATCCCTTTGCCCCAGAATATAACTATCTGCGGGAGGTAGATTACTGTTCCGGTGCCAGTTTAATGGTACGCCAGGCTATTTTTAGCCGTCTCAACGGTTTTGAACAGGACTTTGTCCCGGCCTACTACGAAGATACCGACCTTTGTTTTGCTATCCGCCATCAGCTTGGTTTAAAGGTTATGTACCAACCCAAGTCGGAGGTGATTCACTACGAAGGCATTAGTTCGGGCACTTCCGTAACTAGCGGCACCAAAAAATATCAGGTAGTTAACGCCCTCAAGTTCAAGCAAAAGTGGCTGGCTAATTTAGAACGGGGTAATTATTTACCCAACGTGGGTATCGATAATGTACCGACCGCAGTCAGAAAGTATCTGGGACAGCAGACTATTTTGGTCGTCGATAGCTACATGCCCAGCTACGATCGCGAATCTGGTTCCCGCCGCCTGTTTGAGCTACTCAAAATCTTTAAATCGTTAAATTATCACGTCATTTTTGCCGCCGATAATGGCGTCAAGCACGAACCCTATACCTCAGTATTGCAGGATTTGCAGATTGAAGTCTTATATACCCAGGAAGGCTATGGTACGGCGATCGCTGCTCAAATTGAGTCCCGCCTGCCTTTAATTGACATTGCCTGGATCTGTCGTCCCGAACTTAACCAAAAATACGCTGGCTTGATTCGTCAGCAACCAGAAATAAAGCTGATTTACGACACGATCGACCTCCATTATCTGCGTCTCAAACGGGCGTGGAATCTCGACCCCAGCCATTGCTCCAAAGAAACCTGGGTCGAAATGCAGGGTCAAGAGCTAAAAATGGCTCACCTAGCAGACATGACGATTACCGTTACTGCGAAAGAACAGCAGGTGCTAGAAGTTCAGGGAGTAGACCGAGTTCGGGTGATTCCCAATATTCATCGTTTGGTAAGCACCGCCATACCCGAGTTTGAAAGTCGTCAGGGCATTCTTTTTATCGGCAGCTACAACCATTTGCCCAATATCGATGCCGTTCAGTGGCTCTGTCAGGAAATTATGCCCCTTGTGTGGCAAGTTAAGCCAGAAATCAAGGTGACCTTGCTAGGCAACAAGCCGACGGATGAGGTAATGGCTCTACAGAGCGATCGCATTGCTGTAACTGGATATGTAGAGGACGTTAGCCCCTACTTTTTGAGTCATAAACTATCTGTCTCTCCCTTGAGGTATGGTGCGGGCATGAAGGGCAAAATCGGTCAGAGCTTGGAATACAGCCTGCCCATGGTTTCTACCGCCATCGGCACTGAAGGTATGAACTTGATTCGGGAACAGCAAATTCTCGAAGCTGAAAACTCCCTCAACTTTGCCCAGCAGATCGTCCGCCTGTATACCGATCGGCATCTTTGGAACTTAATTTCGCGCAATGCCCAAGGAGCAATTTCTCACTATAGTCCTCAAGCAGTACGGCAGGAAATCCAGCAAATTTTTCAGCAAATCCAGACATTAGGAGACAATCTGAAAAAAAGCGATTAATATGATGTTGTTTTGTCCAGAGTACTTCGTTGTTTCCTGAAAGCTTACGTTAATTTTCCTAGCTTTCTTCGTTTCAAAACCGGGCAAATTTGCTCCTTAGTCCCACAACTATTTTTATCGCGGCAGCGTTAGATTATCGCTCAAAATCCATCTGCTATCTGCCGCCCTAAATTAATTTCTAACTGTCAGTCTTCAGGCGAACTAATGGCTTTTAGCTATTAATTTTAGATTCTTATTCTGCGTCGATTGAAACCTTCTTTAACTTAAGATTATCTAGCACATGAAAACAGTTCAGTCACAACCCGATAGTTCAGAGGCTAATGCCGCACCGAATTCCCTTGAATGGCTCACTACCGAAGCCGTTGCTAAACATAAAGCCGGAGAATCTCAAGGGGCAATTGACTATTATCTCCAGGTAATTGAGACAGCGGATAAAGCACCCGACTGGATTTTTGGCAATACAATTACTTTATTAGCCAAGCTAGAACGCCTCGAACAGTGTCTAGAATTGGGAGAGCGGGCTGTGGCTGCCCATCCGGCATCGGACGAAATATACCGCGCTATTGGTATTGCTTCGGACAAAAAGGGAGATAATAATAAAAGTATTGAATGTTACAGTCGGGCGATAGAAATCAATGGTTCACAGCCAGTCTGGGTTTATTATCGCCTTACCGAACTCTTGACCAAAAAGAGGTCTTTAGAATCGGCGATCGCTGTTGGGCAGCAGGGTCTAGAGCTATATCCCGATTCCCACTGGCTACATTACTATCTGGGGGAAGCCCTCTCGGCACGAGAAGAATGGGAACGGGCGATCGCAACCTACATTCGTTCTCTGGAGCTGAAGTCAGACTTTGCCGATGCCTCCCAACGTCTTGATCGCGCTTTAGAACATCGTCGCCCCCAAGCCGCAGCAACCACCCCCACAGCGACCTGCGAAAGTATTAGCAGTAAGACCAACAGCGTGGGCAGTATTATCGCTAAAATAGAACAGATTGCCCTCGGTGGTTCGATTATTGGTTGGGCACTCGATCGCCAAGCACCGGAGACACCAATTCAGTTTCAGGTATTTATTGATCGCCAGCAGCTAAAAACAGTCGTAGCCGATACCCCAGTAGCCGATGCGGTGAGCGAAACAGAGAAATATGGTCAACCCCGGCAGTTTGAAATTCCCCTGCCTCTGGAACTGCTGGACGGAAGAGAACATTTGCTGGAGCTAGTACCTTTAGAAGAAACTGTCCCGGGACAGCCAATTAATTTTGCCCTCACTATTCCCCGTCGTGGTTTTGGTGTATTAGACGTAGCCAAGCACAATCGCCTGAGAGGTTGGGCTCTCCCAGATGGTCATCAGACGGGAACGGCGCAGCTAGATATTTATATTGATGACCAGTTCTACAGCCAAATTGAGGCCAACATGCCTCGTCCCGATCTTTTAAAACAGAGTTGGGGCAACGGTAACAATGGCTATGATATTTCTCTTCCCTTGCCTGCCGACCCAGAGCGCACCTACAAAGTTAGCCTGGTTTTTAGCGGTACTCAGCGGCATCTAAAACGCAGTCCCGTCATCATTAAGGGCCGTAATCAGAAAATCAACGCCAAAAATTCGATTGTCGCTAGAGTCGCCGAGGTTTCTTTGGGGGGCATACTCCAGGGTTGGGCTCTCAATAACCTCAAAAGCAAGGGGGAAATTAAGCTCAAGCTGATTATTGACGAACAGCCTATTGCAATCGTCTCAACTACCGGGGTCTATCCCACTATTCCCGAAAATTATCTCACCATTCCTCCCCGCAGCTTTGCTGTTCAGCTACCCCTCGATTTGCTCGATGATGCCGAGCACTTAATTTCCCTAATTCCTTTAGGAGAAAACAAAGAGCATCTAACGCCTATTACCACTCGGATGATTATTCCCCGTCGTGGTTTTGGGGTAGTAGATGGTTGGTTCAATAACTGCGTTCGAGGTTGGGTGTTACCCGATGGTCATGAAGGCTCTCCTGCGTTACTGGATGTTTACCTTGATGGCGTTTATTACAAAGAGGTGCGGGCAAATAAGCTTCGTCGTGACCTAATCAAACACGGTATCAGCACTAAGGGCGAAAATGGCTACGAGATTGCCCTCCCAGTTCCACCCGGTTCCCAGACTGAATATCAGGTGGAAATCTTTTTTAAAGGAACTAAACAGCATCTTAAACGCAGCCCAATAACTATTACTTATGAAAAAGGACTAGAAAACCAGAACTTTGGTCGCTTTGCCCAGCTATATAGCGCTCCCCATGCTAATCTTCAGCAAGTAACCGTTGTTATTCCTGTTTACAATGCCTACGATGCGGTACGCCAGTGTTTGACTTCGGTGTTCGAGCATACTTCCCGGGCTGCCAAGCTAATTATTCTCAACGATGCTAGCCCCGACGAGCGCATTCAGCCGATGCTCGAAGCAATGGTTGGCGATCGCCCGAATGTCCAATTAATTGTCAATGAAGAGAATCTGGGCTACACCCGCACGATTAACAAAGGGATTGCTCTGGCTGCGGAGGACGACATTATCCTGCTCAATAGCGATACTTCCGTGGGGCCACGCTGGCTACAAAATATGCGGATTGCGGCCTACCAAGACCGGGATATCGGCACGGTAACGGCAATTTCTGATAATTCAGGCGCATTTTCTGTACCCAAACTAGGTCAGGCTAATGACTTTCCTCGCTGGCTACAGGCGGAGGAGACCGCTCGCCTAATTCACCAGCAAAGCCCCCTGATTTATGCAGAAACTCCTACGGGCAGTGGCTTCTGTATTTATATTCGTCGCGAGTTGATGAACGATATTGGCTTATTTGACGAAGCGGCTTTCCCCCGGGGCTATGGCGAAGAAAATGACTTCTGTATGCGATCGCTCCGAGCGGGTTGGCGTCATATTGTTGATGACCGTACTCTGGTCTATCATGTGCGTTCCGCTAGCTTCCAGGGAGAAAAAACGGCTCTGTATAAACCAGGTCGTGAAGTTGTCGATCGCCGCTATCCTGAATACAAATCGTTAGTCACCCATTTTGTCAATTCCCCCAAAATGGACATGATGCGCTACCAGATGCGTAAAATCCTCGAAACCTCTGGTAGTCTACTTAAGCCACGCCCACGGGTATTGTTTGTCATCTCCACCAAAACCGGCGGTACTCCCCAAACTAATCAAGATCTAATGACGGGGTTGGGCGATCGCTATCACCCAATGTTGCTTATTTGCGACAGCAAAGAAATTAACTTTTACGATGCGCGACCAGAAGAACACGTTTTACTCGAATCAATTAAGCTGGAGCTGCCCATCAATCCTACCGCTCATATTTCCAAAGAGTATGACAATATTGTCGGCGATCTTTTGTTCCGCTACGGCATCGAACTAATTCACATTCGTCATGTTGCCTGGCACAGTATTTCTCTCCCACGGTTGGCAAAGAGGTTGGATATTCCCACAATTATGTCCTTCCATGACTTTTATACGATCTGTCCCACGGTCAATCTGCTAGATGAGAATCAGGTATTTTGTGGCGGCGAATGTACCGCAACGGAGGGGCGCTGTCCCGTACCGATTTGGTCGGAGTACCGGCTGCCCAATCTGAAGCATAACTTCATTTCAACCTGGCGGCACAACATGGCAAAGATGTTCCAGTATGTTGATGCGTTTGTCACCACTGCTCCTTCTGCCAAGGCCATGATGGTTAAAAACTATCCCGAACTAGCCGAAGCTAACTTTAAAGTTATTCCCCACGGTCGCGATTTTGCCCATCTGCAAAACGAACCCACCTTTATTCTCCGACCGCCCAAAGCAAATAAACCTTTGAGAGTGTTATTCCCGGGTAATATCAGCTCTTCTAAAGGAGCCGAACTAATCGTCGAGATTAAAAAACTCGATGTTGATAATCGTCTCGAATTTCACTTCCTCGGTCGTACTCGGCACTTCCTCAAGTCCATCGGTCGGGTTCACGGCACCTACAGCCGTGCTGATTTTGACCAGTGGATGCAAAAAATTCGCCCCCACTGCGTGGGTATTTTCTCAATTTGGCCCGAAACCTACTGTCACACCTTGACCGAATCTTGGGCAAGTGGAGTTCCCGTCGTGGCAATCAATAAAGGGGCTGTGGGAGAAAGAATTGCCCGTCATGGCGCGGGGTGGCTAATTGATGAAGTCGATCCAGAAGTGGTTTATAACCGCCTGTTAGACATTGCCGAAGATGCCGATGGCTACATCGAAAAAATTTCGCGCATTAATAAGTGGCAGGTCAACTACGGTCGTCAAAACAATATTCCAACGATGGCGGCGCAGTATCACAAGCTATACCAGCAGGTCATCTCGGAAGCCCGTCCTTTTGAGGCTCAAGAGCAGATTAAATACCACCGCGTTGGCGTCTTTATCGACGAAAAATTACCCCCGACGGCTCACATCCGCGTTCTAGAATGGTTGCAACATGCCGATATTCGCGATCGCCTGGATCTCCAGTTCTTAGAAATCGATGCCTTTCTCAACGACACTAACCATATGTTTGAGCTAGATGCGATTTTGGTTCAGCGCAACGTGCTACAGTCCCACAGCATACAGCCGCTCATTAGGGTCTGTCGCGAGCGTAATTTGCCCATCATCTACGAAATTGATGATAATTTACTGGAAGTTCCCGCCGATAAAGATAAAAAAGGCGTCTATGCCCGTTCTGCTCCCGGAATTGAAGCTCTAGCCAGCGCTGCCGCCCAGGTAATCGTTAGTACTGAACCTCTAGGGGTCAAGATGCGTCAGTTTAACGAGGAAGTGACGGTAATTCCTAACGTAATTAGTGAATCTACTTGGCTCAAGCCCCTGGAGGGGAACACTCTGCCGGAAGCAGTTGTTAACTTACCTCAGAGTACTTTTAAGGTGCTTTATATGGGCAATTCTTCCCATGCAGAAGATTTAGCCATGATTCGTCCCGTCTTCGAGCAGCTCGAACGAGATGGACTTGATGTGCGACTGGTTTTAGTAGGTGGAGAATCAGAGGTAGCTGAAAATGCCCCGGACTGGTACACTCGGATTTCTATTCCTGAAGCAACTACTTCCTACGACCTATTCGTAGACTGGTTTAGACATGTTGCCCAACAATGCGATTTAGCGATCGCGCCTTTAGTGGCCAATGATTTTAATCGCTATAAGAGTCCCCTCAAGTTCCTACAGTATTCTGCGCTCAATTTGGCTGCCATCTATAGCAACGTCACCCCTTATCAGGAAGTCGTAACTAACGGCGTTGACGGAGTACTGGTGGATAATAATGCGGAGTCTTGGTATCGTGCCATTCACGCTGCTTTGGAAGACCGGAAGACATCGAGAGCTTTAGCTGCTGCCGCCCACCAAAAAGTAGTTGAAGAATATTTAATGTCTCACTTTGCCGATGCTTACGTTAGGGTTTTTACCGACTCTTTGTCGCATATTGATTAACTAAGGGGAGAGTCGATGGCGTTTTGGCATTTTTACTGGGGCACGATCGACTCTACTTTTCCTCTTTATTTAATCTAAGCTAAAATCTGGAGCAATACTTTTAAAGCTGAAAACATGAAGCAAAAATATTTGTTTATTTGTGGCTGTCCTCGTTCTGGTACCACGGCACTCGTTAGATTACTCAATTCTCATCCAGCTCTAGCAGTTGGCATGGAGCGCTATAAATACTATGCCAGCAAAAAAAAAATCAGCAAGATTAATAAATCATCGTTTGAATTTAACTCTTTTTTTGATTTAAAAGACAATCAAACTAATATTAACTGGAAATATTTTTACGATGAATTAGAGCCTAAATACAAATTGGGAGTCACATATTTAGGTGATAAATATCCTCACTATTATCGTTTTTACCATCGCCTCAACCATAACTTGGGTAACGTACGCTGGATTTTTATCGTCCGAGATATAGCTAGCATTGCTCGTTCCTATAACTCCAGGGCTGCCGATCCTGAAGATAGTTGGTCGGCGGACGCAGACTTCACCAAAGCAGTCGAGCACTGGAATGAGTCTCTAACCGAAACCTGGAAATATCAGAAAAGTAATCCCTCTCCCAAGCTATTTGTCTGTGAGTATGAAAGGCTGTTTGCCTATGACTTAGACTACCTCAACAGTTTGTTTGCTTTTCTCGAGCTAGAGCAAGACGAGCGGGTAGTATCCTTTTTTGAGGGGATGAAACAAGATTGGCTCGACAAAAAAGCGCAAAAGTCTTCATCTTCTGTCAACCTCAGTCAAACTGAGCTAGATTACATCAACGAACACGCTAATTTCGGTCTCAAGGAAAATTTAATCAAGAGATTTAGCGTTCCTCACAAAGTTCGGGTTTCTTAAATAGACGGGAAGATATCTTGCAATTGCCAGACAAAATTTGCTAACTAATATTTCTTATGTCCCACAGCAGCACTATTAATCAATCTAGCAGCCAGACAGATGACGCCTCTACACCGGCAGCGGCAGAAACTCCCCTTAAGCAGCAGCACCGCCAATTTGTTGGGGTCTGTCAAGAAATCAAGCAGCTACGAGAAGCTCTACGCACTAAACATCAAGAGTTAGCCGAACTCAAGCAGAGTTTTCCCGAACGGACGAGAATTAGATCTCAGGTCAACCGTCAAGCCAGAAAGCTCAATAATCTTAAGCTCAGGTTGCCCAACTTTTTGATTATCGGCACGCAAAAAGGAGGAACAACTTGGCTTCATGCCAATCTCAAACGGCATCCAGAAATATTTTTGCCCAATGGAAAAAAAGAACTGGAGTTTTTTAGCTACTATGAGAAAAAAATTGCCGATTATGGTTTAAGCGATTACCTCAAGCATTTTAATCAATTTGAAGACTTAATTAGGCTGGAAAAACCTAAGGCAGTTGGCGAAGCTACCCCTAGCTATTTTTGGTCAATTGATGCTAATAGAGAGTGGTCTAACCCAACTAACGAGCATTTTAATACTCAGATTCCTCAAGCCGTACGCACAATTTTAGGTGCGAAAACTAAATTAATCCTTTGTTTACGAGATCCAGTACATCGAGCAATCTCTGCTTACTTTCATCATATTAAATGCGATCGCTTTGAGTTTTCTCTCAATCAATTACAAACATTACTATTACTCTTGCAAGCTTTGTGATTCAAGCCATT
>JBCBIN010000047.1:0-14129 GCA_038524555.1 Cyanobacteria bacterium J06623_7
GTTAAGTTTTCACTATTACAATCTTTATTTAATACTCTCCAACAGCAAGGATTTAAGCTACGAGGAGATGAAACCTTAACCTCGCGATCAATCAGTACTTTTTCGATTGCATTAACCGCATCTGGCTCCCCGCTATGGCTATCACTAATCATTTGACGAGTTTGTTCTAGACTGCCACTGGGGGACCAATATAAATAACAGTTGCCCATTGTCGTTTTTAAGACGGTTGTCGTTGCTTTCTCTGCCACCTGCTGCACTAAACTCGGGCGACCATAGGGTATAACTAAATTGAGAAAACGATCTTGGGTGACTAATTCCTGTACGGAAACGCCGAGATCGGCAGAAATATTTTTAACTGAGTTCGGCGGTAAGTTACTTGAGTCGAGCGCTCCTGCAATTAAATCGGCAATAGTTTGATTGGAATTGCTCGCCGCACTACAGCCCCGGGTAATTAGACTATTTCCCGTTTTTAGACACATTCCCGCCGCGATCGCCGATAATTCGGGAAAGGCTTCGTAAATTAGGGCAATTGTGCCTAAGGGTACTAGTTGGGCATAAGTTTGAAAAGGTGCCAACTGATAAGTCGCATTAGTTAAACCCCGAGTAGGATTTGCAGCTCGCGAAAGCTGTTTTAAAATTGCCACCGCCGTTTCCAATCTTTCTGGCGTTAACTTTAACCATTCAGCTATAGGTTCTGAGATTGCCATCTCTCGGCTCATTTCTAGATCGATGGTATTGGACTCTAAGATCTGGTCAAAATTAAGCTCCATTGCCTCGGCGATCGCTGAGATGCCCAACCTTCTGTCTGCTCCCGATGTCTGAGCTAGTTCAATAGCAGCTTTTTGTGATTCTCTAACTATAGTTAGCACTCGATCTGATGAACTTTGCATTGCTTTGCGATTAATGCCGATAGAAAATAAACAGCGATAGTCCTAGCAGCATTAATAAAAATACTACTATCCAGGAAATCATACTCTGAGCATTGAGCCAACGCAACATTTGCGGCACGATAACAACCATGACTATCCCTAGACTAAGCAACGACAGCAAAATTATTGACAGCGAATTACGTTGCCAAACTCCATAGTTGTTCTTCCAGCGATTTCCTACCCATCGCCATGATTTTTTTTGATAAATAGAAGCTAGCTGCTCGATTACCTGTCCGTCCTTTTTGACGGCAAATATTTGCTGACAGCGATCGCAACCTAATGCCTCCGTTAAGACAATTGGTTTTAATCGACCATTTCTACGGCAGGGACAGGGATATTCGCTCGTTAAATCTATTCTGTGTACTTTTTGTGGACGCACTTGCCATCGACCGAGATTACTAGAAGTGAACGATAAACAGACTTTTATAGCTGCTTATTTTTTTAAAGATAAAAGTATTATCTCCTTCTACTTTAGCTTTTCTCTTCAGTCTAGTATCAACTTAGCAGTGTAATATACACGCCTAACTGGCACAAGATGGATTATATAAAAAGCGGGTGAAGGGATTCGAACCCTCGACATTCACCTTGGCAAGGTGACGCTCTACCACTGAGCTACACCCGCATTTCACTGAGTTATGTCTGACTGTCAGAATTAATAGTGAGACACACGTACCCTTTGGGTTGTGTTATTTTCTTGCCAGTTATTAGTATGCCAAATACTTGAATCTTTTGCAAGCAATTTCTCAAATCACTGACAAATTGCTGAAAATGAGCAGTCTACATTGGATTAGAATTGCGGCTACATATATTCTTCTCAAAGATAAATTGAGGACAGATTGAGATCTTTTTTTTGGAGAGGGTTACAGAAATTAACTGAATATTGCTTCTTCTTGGAAGTTGCCATATTCTTCTGAGCATCAGACTTTATAGACTTATGAATAAGGCATAGATTTCTCTTGATATTGTCGTGCTTACCGGTTGGGTATAGATTGTGACTTGCAAGCAAGTAATATTATTGTATACTCTTGGTTTAAAACGTCTTTCTCAGTTGAATTACGAAGAAATGACGATAAGTTGAGAAAGTATCAGCGATAATGCTAATTGATGGCAGAAACCTCCCAGAATCTCACCAATTGGAAACAGAGGTTTGTATTATTGGTGCTGGGCCGGCGGGTATAACGATTGCTCGGGAATTTATCAATACTAAATTCCTGGTGATTTTGGTTGAAAGCGGTGGTCTGGAGTTTGACCCAAAACTACAATCATTATCGACTGGAGATGTTTTTTCTCTACATACATCCGATCTTAAGTATTCTCGTCGTCGGCAAATGGGTGGCAATGCTCATGCTTGGAATGCACCCATAGATCGTCATACTGCGGGTTGGCGCTGCTTACCCTTAGAAAGTCAAGATTTTGCCCCACGAGATTGGATTCCTGATAGTGGCTGGGCTTTTACTCAGGAGCATTTGAAGCCATATTATCGTCGAGCACATCAAATCTGTAATTTGTCGCCGTTAAACTATGCTTTTGAGGTTGAGGCTGATAACGACTTCCCCCCATTATTTCCCCACAGTCGCAGTCTGAGAACCACTATCAGTCAATATGGAGATAGTGCCATCTTTACCCATCACTATCCTCGGGAAATTTACCATGCTGACAACATAACTACGTTGTTTTATGCCACTGTGACTCAACTCGAAACCAATTCTCACGGGCAAAGAGTTAACAGGTTGACGCTTAAGAGTACCGCCGGAAATAAATTTTATCTAACGGCTAAAAAAATTATTTTGGCAACAGGAGGAATAGAAAATGCCAGATTGCTATTGCTTTCCAATCAACAGCAGCAATCGGGATTGGGAAATCAGCACGATCTAGTCGGTCGCTTTTTCATGGATCATCCCCAGATTGATTTGGGGCTATTTGTTCCTTTTTCACGTCAGTTTCTCAACCGCACTCGTTTATACGATATACATACTGACAACCACCAAATCTCACTTCTGGGAGCGATTAGCTTAAAAACAGAGCTAATCATCCAAAAACAACTGCCCAACCATGCTATTCACCTCTATCCTACTTACCATGGCTCTTTAGCAGCAGCAAAAAACTCTTTTGAGGCGATTAAAGACAGTTTGATTGAGGCTAAAATGCCCGATCGCCCGTTTGAACATTTTAGTAAGATGATTTATGGTCATCAATATTTTCAAGATGCTTTATTTTGGAAGGCACGACGTTCGCTATCTCAATCTAATTTGGGTCAATGGTCATTTTTACCCGACGAAAAGAGCAGATTTTCGGCCTTAAAATTAACTTGTCAACTAGAGCAAATTCCCCTAGCAAGCAATCGAATTACTCTAACCTCCGGTAAAGATTGTTTAGGTCAGAATAAAATTGCCTTGCGCTGGCGACTCAATGATTGGGAAATTAAGTCTTTAAATAAGATTATTAATAGTATCAAGCAAGAGTTAAATCAATCGGGAATGGGGTATTTTTTGCCTCGAGAAGAACCTCTCTGTCTAGATTTTGAGCTAGTTTCTGGATTTCATCATTTGGGGACGACTCGCATGCACATCAATCCCCGACGAGGAGTTGTCAACGAAGATTGTCAAGTTCATGGCATCAGCAATCTCTATATAGCTGGAAGTTCTGTATTTCCCACAGGAGGATATGCTAACCCCACCTTAACCATTGTCGCTTTGGCAATTAGGTTGGCGGATAAGATTAAAGAGACTATTTAAAGCGTGTTTAGACATCGCGAGGATTGAGCTGCATCATTTGCCAAGTAACAAAGGTCCCCACAGGACTCCAAAGCAAGTAGGGAATTAGGAGTAAAAAGGCAGTATTGGAAACAGGCTGTACCATTATTGCCAGTATTGCACCTAAGAAAAATCCCGTCCCACCAATAATCGTGCCGATCTTGAGACTGCGGATTTTATACATTACCAGGGTGTAGAGGGAAATCGCCGTTTCGACCACGACATAACCTAACATTAATAGCCAGGTTTGGGGTGGATTCTGTTCCCAGACATTATATGCCGACCAGGCTCCACAGATAAAAACTACCGTCCAAATTAGGGGGATTGCCCACTCAAAGGTTAGCCAGTCGGGACGACGCAAACGCTTGAACCAGCGGAAATCTCTGCTCGAAATAAGGCGATTACAGGCGAAGGGGATAGCGAGAGTAATAATCCCAATTACCAGCCAAGAGGGAATCATGTTAATTAATATACGTTTTTCTTTTTATTCGGTATTGGTAGCTGCCAACCAAAAACTAAGGGCGAAAAATCTTCCAGAGATCGCCATTGAGGCAGAAATATAGGCTTGGTTAGCATAATAGTTATGAATCAACCGAATTTGAGTTTGCTACATAACATAGTCAACGGCAAGCGATCGCCACATCAGTAGTAAGAAAGATGTTTGTATCTAACTTTGGCTATAGGTTCTTGGTTAGTAAAACGTTAGAAGAAAAATGTTGTGAAGTCAATTCTGACTCTGACTCTTCAGCATTTTAAGAATCACCGGTTGCCTCGTCAATACTTAATGCTCCCCCACCAGCAGACATAACCATTAGCAATCCACCAATTAAACCGATATTTTTAAGAAATCCATTAATATCAGTAGCAGGGTTATGAAAAGCAAACGATGCGGGAATAAGGAACAAAATTAAGAGAATCGAGCCAATTTTAACCTTGTAGCCCAATAATAATGATAGACCACCGAGTAGCTGAAAAATAATCGTAAAAATCAACATTAGGTCGGGAATTGGTAACCCTTTGTTCGTCATCATGCTAACTGTATCGCCATATCCTATTATGTGGCTGATGCCAGCCTTGAGAAAAATAGAACAAAGACAGACACGAGCCGCTAGAGGAAGATATTTCATAATTTATAGTCATTCCAAATAACAACAGTTAGTACATTTAAAAAGCCTAGTTTACCGTTAATTATTTTAAATTTATGCAAGGCTTCAATGCCTATTATTCTGTTAATCATCACATTTTGTCCGAACTATATGAAATAAAAAAACAGCAGCATAAGCCAATAAATGGGATAGCTGATAATTACTAACGATAGATAGTCTTTCTGGCGATATTACTTGAAGCTTGATGTTAAAAGGTCATAGCGATCGCAACCTGCTATGACCTAAATGATGACTTTTATAGCTCGGTCGATTTGGCTCGCTAGAGAGTAACCTTGCAGTTCAAATCTCCTGCCTTTTGGGAGAAACGTAAATTCTCTTTATAGTCTACCGGACAGTCAATTACCGCTGGAACATCGTCGGCAAGTGCTTTTTGGAGAGTAGGAATTAAATCTGCTGCTGATTTAACCCGATAGCCTTTTAAGCCCATACTCTCGGCAAATTTAACAAAGTCGGGATTGCCAAAGTCGATCGAAGTAGCATGACCGAACTGATTGATTTGCTTCCATTCAATTAAGCCATAGCCATTATCGTTAAAAATTAGGGTGACAAAGGGAGTTTTTACCCGTAAAGCTGTTTCTAATTCCTGGCAGTTCATCATAAAGCCACCGTCTCCCGTTACCGCTACTATTTTACGTTTGGGGTGGACTAGTTTAGCCGCCATTGCCCCCGGAATGGCAATACCCATCGCTGCAAAGCCGTTAGAAATAATGCAGGTATTGGGACAGTCGGAATGATAGTGGCGTGCCATCCACATTTTGTGTGCCCCCACATCGGAAATGACAATATCTTCGGGAGCCATTACCTGACGCAGATCGTAGATGATTTTTTGGGGCTTGATGGGAAATCCCTCATCGTTAGCGTACTGTTCGTAGTTTTCTTTAATCTCGCTTCTTAGTTCTTTAATCCCTTTAGGAGTTGCTTCACTAGTGCGATCGCAACGTTTAACAATCTCATTGAGAGAGTCGGAGATATCGCCAAATACTTCTACCTTAGGAATGTAGCTACTGTCAATTTCCGAACGGCTTTCATCGATATGAATAATCTGTTTGTTGCCATCGGGGTTCCATTTTTTGGGTGAATATTCAATCAGGTCGTAACCAACCGCAATTACTAAATCCGCTTCATCAAAAGCACAGCTAATTAAGTCCCGCTGCTGTAAACCAATCGTCCACAAAGATAGGGGATGAGTATAGGGAATTGCCCCCTTACCCATAAAGGTGTTGGCGACGGGAATACTTAACTGAGTCGCAAACTCGGTCAGGGCTTCGCTCGCGCAACCACGAATCACGCCATTACCAGCTAAAATCAGGGGGTTTTTGGCTTTAGAAATAGCGGCAGCAGCAGCATTTAAGCTACGAGTGGAAGCATAGGTCTTTTCGCGGTTATCTTGCAACAGCGGTTTGACATTTAGGGGCATGGCAGCGATGTTTTCTGGCAGATCGATATGTACTGCCCCAGGTTTTTCTGCTTGAGCTACTTTGAACGCCTTCCGCACAATTTCGGCCGTATTGTCGGGACGCACGATCTGAGCATTCCATTTGGTGATGGGGGCAAACAATGCTACTAGGTCGAGATATTGGTGGGACTCAATATGCATTCGATCCGTACCTACTTGCCCGGTAATGGCAACTAGTGGTGCACCGTCGAGATTGGCATCTGCTACTCCCGTCATGAGATTAGTCGCCCCGGGACCAAGAGTAGATAGGCAGACTCCGGCTTTACCAGTTAAGCGACCGTAAACATCTGCCATAAATGCTGCGCCCTGCTCGTGGCGAGTCGTAATAAACTGAATTGAAGAATCTCTTAGAGCCTCCAAAACGTGCAAATTTTCTTCTCCTGGCAGACCGAAAACATATTCAACTCCTTCATTTTCCAAACACTGCACTAAAATCTCTGCTACGTTTGATTCGCCCATTACCTTGATTACCCCACTACTCGGTATTGCATTGTGCATCAGACTATATATTATGACCAAACAACTTTGGATTTAGGAATAATAACTACTAAGTGTTGATGACAAATAGATTAGACAAATTTCTAACTCGAATATTGATCGCCGCTCACAATTACCTAAGTTAACGACAGTCAATCGTTTGCTTAAATACTTCGATTAAACATGTCGATTTCCTGACAAGATTTAGCTTTTGGCGATCGCTTTACTGCACTTAAACTGAGATTTGAGATTGAGAGCAAAGAGGGCAACCAAAATCGTCAATCCTCCCGTAATCCACAGTGGCGTAGTGTAGTTTAAACTAACTAGCAAACCAGAAATCACCGGGCCAATGGCGTTAGACATACTTAGATAAGAGGAGTTAATACCCAATATTTCTCCCTGTTCCTGGCGATCGGAATTGAGTGACAGCACTGTATCGATGAGCGGCATGGGAAAGGAGTTGACGATACCAAAGAACACCATAATGATGATAAATGCGCCGTAGGTGGGGAAAGTTGGCATTGCCAGAAAAGTTATGCCCCTCAAAGCTAGGGACACAGCCACAATATCGATCAGATTAAAGCGATTGCTCAAGGGTTCGAGAGCAAATACCTGGGAAATAAAGCCTAAAATGCCTACTAGGGCAAACATAATTGCTAAGCCTTTAGTATCCTGTCCCAGAACGTTGAGAAAGAAGGGTTGGAAGGCAAAGGTAAAAATGGTAAAGGTGCTACCACTGAGAAAGGTCAAGATAAACAGATTGCCCAATTTAGGTCTAGCTGCGGATTTGGCAATTTTACCAAAAGCAAAGTCATTCCAGCTTAATTTAAAGTTTCCTTGAGTCGCTGTAGTTTCCGGTAAAAAGATGAAGGTCAGCAGGGAGGCAAAAGCCGCGATCGCCGCACTGACAACAAAGCTCATTCCTAAGGTCGAAATTCCCGGTAAAGTCGGTAGCTGTTGGGCAAAATAGCTCAATACGGGGCCAATAACGAACCCCAAACGAAAAGTCGCTCCAAAAATACCAAAAGCCTTAGGTCGCTGTTCGGGAGTAGTGATATCGCTGATTACCGCACTGGCAACGGAGGTATTTCCCCCGGTCAAGCCATCTAGCATCCGAGCGGCATAGAGCAACCAAGCCGCCCCCGCCACTGCCGCCAACAGATTTGCCACCATGGTTCCGGCGAGACTGAAGACCAAAATGTATTTGCGTCCCAAGCGATCAGATAGTTTACCCAAAATTGGCGTACCGAAAAACTGCGAGAGGGCAAAAGCCGTAGTCAATAAACTTGCCTGCAGGTCGCTCAAACCAAACTGTTTGGCATAGGGATAGAGCAGGGGAATGATAATAGTAAAGCTAATCGCATTGATGAGAGCAATGAGAGCGATTAACCAAAATAGAGGTGGCAGGTCGAATTTCTCACGCCAGTTAGGGCTTTTCATTAAGTAGAGACAAATAAACTCAGTATAAGACTATAGCTTCCTGTCGTCCCAAATAAAACTATCTCTGGTCTGGCTATAGCGATCGCCCTCCTAAACAGGCAATTAGAAAACCAACGCGGTTGAGAATATCGTTGACGTCACTGCCAAATACGCCGGTTTAAATTCAGATCTTCGACAATAGCGATCGCCAACTGTAAATCTTGAAAATATTCTTTGAGGGGCGCAAAAGACATCATGCTGGTTAAGAGCTTTGGTTCAAATAGCCGCTGCTGGTAGGGAATTGCTAAATAGACAAAACCATCGACAAAAGAAAGAGTAACCTTACGTCCAGCCCGATGCCGAAATTCGACGAGACGACTCATCAAGTTAGTGGACAAAAGATAGCGCGATTCAACCTGACTATCACCATAGACGCAAAACAGACGGGCAAATTCGGGGTCTTCTAGAGCGATCGCTTCCCCCCGCCAGCTATTTAAAGCCGCAACTCGACCGCGAACATCATTAGGAATCACAAAAGTCCGACAGGCAAAGCTTTTGACAAATTGTGCTTCAAAAAATAAGCCATGAAAGAGACGATGGTGACGAAGATAGACTTCGCGCCCAGATTCATCTAAATGGTTGCCCCGGCGGTTAGCCACAAAAATTTCTGCCACGAATAGTTCGGTATTGCCAATCTGACCGTAAACACAATCTTCTTGTTCGAGATAATCTGGTTCTCTCAGTCGATTAGGTAAAATTTGACTGCGACATAAAGCCATGATGGTTTGCCGTTTATTCTCTAAAAAAAGATGAGCGGCATAATTGAGCTGGCGGTCTTCATCGCTGAGAAAATCAACGATGCTGGCGATAATATTACGCTTAAAGCCCAGACGATAATTATGAATTGCCCCTCGGCAAAAAACGATCCAGGGGGGGATAGTAAACAGCAAACAGATGAGGTGAAAATTAAGCCGAACCTGAGTCTTATCACTGACGATAAATGTTGTTGCCAAGCAAAAAACCCAGGTCGCAATCAGACAAAAAAGAGCCGAACCCCAAATAGTTTTGAGAGTGTAGCGGCGTTTGCGCTCGAAAGCGGTTAATTCCCCAATCAGACTTTGCTGACAATATTGTTTGAACTGAGCCAGAGTTTTAGGTGGAACCCGAGGGTTATACTCTACCTTGGCGGGAAGAGTTTCTGGAGGTGTCTCGATCGCCGGTGTGTAGTCTGGGTTTAATACAGCCAAAAAATTTTCTCCCCACAGTGCCGTACTGGCAATATTGCTCTGGGTAATTAGCTGACATAAAGCGATCGCCCGGTCTAACTGCTGGTTTTGCTGATAGGCCTTGACTAAACCCCGTTGCACGTCAAAATGCATTCTCTGAGTGGGTTCTAACACCTCCAACAGCGGCTCAAAAATAGCGATCGCCGCACCATATTCTTCCTGGTGTAACAGGCGATCTCCCTGGAGATATAGACGGTCTAGTTCGGTAATTGATGGTTTGCTCAAAATGTAGGAAGTGAGGGGAAAGGGAAAAGGAGAAAGGGGAAAGGAAAGGTAGTTGACCTGAGTTCGGGTTAAGCCGAAGGCTCTGCACTGATAGCTGATAGCTACTCTTTCGATAAATTTTCCGCTCCCGAACTGACGGTAGTTAGTTCAATAGTTCGCCCACGTTGACGTTATTTCTTTCTTCTGCGGGAGTAACAAATAGTTCTTGCTGTTGATAGCGCATGTAGCTGGCAACTAGATTGGTAGGAAACATTTCCAGGGCGTTATTGTATTCTGTTACCGCCGCATTATAAAAACGTCTGGCTGCGGAAATTTGCTCTTCTGTTTCGTTGAGGGATGCCAGCAATAAACCAACCTGTTCGTTGGACTTGAGTTCGGGATAGTTTTCAATTGACATCAATACGTTACCCATGGTGCGAGAAATCTGATTTTCTAAGGTCAACCTTTGTTCGTTGCTAATGCCTCCAGTCATAACCTGCGATCGCAATCTGGTAATTTCCGCCAGGGTTTGTTGCTCGAACTGCATCTGATTTTTAACCACTGCTACGAGGTTGGGAATTAAATCCCATCTTTTTTTTAATAAAACATCAACACTAGAGAAAGACTTTTTGACCTGATTTTTCTTGTATACCAGAGTGTTATATACCCCGATGCCAAAGACAAAGATCGCCCCCGAAATTAGTAGGACAACTAAAAAAACCGACAGCAATACATAGATAAAACTCATCTATTAAACCCAAATTTCAACTCAAGTCAGCACCATAGTCGTTCTAAATTAATTGACCTATCCTTTAAATTATTAGTTCAGGAGATTGGGAAATAAATAATAGTGCATAGTTTCGGATGATTTCTCTTGAAACTATCCACAGTCAGCTATTCCCCTCGGGATGACTCTAGGTTTATCTTTCCCCAAACCCACGGCGTAGTTTACAACGGACGAAACTATTGCCTTAAACTTAAATAAAGCAACGGCTGGAAGCGAAAACTAATCTATGGTTAGAATCTATGGTTAAAATTCTGCACCTGTCCGATATCCATCTCGGCAGCGGTTTTTCTCACGGCAAGATAAATCCTGCCACGGGCATCAATACCCGGCTCGAAGATTTTGTTAACAGCCTCAAACTATGTATTGATCGTGCGATCGCCGAACCCGCCGATTTGGTTTTATTTGGGGGGGATGCTTTTCCCGATGCCACACCGCCTCCCTATGTCCACGAAGCCTTTGCCGCCCAGTTTCGTCGCCTAGCCGATGCCAAAATTCCAGCAATCTTATTAGTGGGTAACCACGATCAGCATTCTCAGGGCAATGGTGGTGCGAGCCTGTCGATTTACCGTACTCTGGTCGTACCGGGGTTTGTCGTCGGGGATAATATCGCCACCCATCGTATCGAAACTGCTAACGGTGCAGTCCAGGTAATTACTCTCCCCTGGCTCAACCGCTCTACCCTGCTGACGCGTCCCGAAACAGAAGGATTGGCTCTATCTGATGTAAACGAAATGTTGATTCAAAAGCTCCAGCCCGTTATGGAAGCGGAAATTCGTCGTTTAGACCCGAAAATTCCTACAGTCTTACTGGGACATCTCATGGCAGATCGGGCGAGTTTGGGAGCCGAAAAATTTCTGGCGGTGGGCAAGGGCTTTACCATTCCCATGTCGATGCTAATCCGCGAAGAGTTCGACTACGTGGCGTTAGGACACGTTCACAAACACCAAAACCTAAATCCTAGCAATGACCCTCCGGTAGTTTATCCCGGCAGCATCGAACGAGTAGATTTTGGCGAAGAAAAAGAAGAAAAGGGCTATATCTGGCTAGAACTAGAGTCGGGTAAGGCAGAATGGTCATTTTATCCCCTACCCGCCCGTCCTTTTATCACGATCGCCATTGACGTTTCCCAGTCGGAAGACCCCCTCGCAGCTATTTTAGATGCGATCGCCGAGCAGTCTATTACCGATACGGTAGTGCGCTTGATTTATAAATTGCGATCGCCCCAGCTAGATTTAATTAATACCGCAGCGATCGACCGTGCCCTCCAGTCTGCCCATAGCCACAGCATTCGCCCAGAATTAGTCAGTCAGCTAGCCCGTCCCCGCCTCCCAGAATTAGGAGTGGGCAATACTCTCAACCCCATGGAGGCATTAACTACTTATCTCAATAATCGCGAGGATTTAAAAGATATCCAGAAAGAACTGTTAGAGGCAGCCGAAGGATTACTCAACGAAACGGCTAGTAAGTAAGCTGCGTGGTTTAACCCAAAAACTCGGTGGTTATCACATAGCTACCGGTATTTTCTGGCTCAAAAGAAGTGACACTCAAAAAAGAGTTGGCATCCGGCTCAAAGGTAAAAATACCTTGTTCTATTCCGCCGGCACCTAGTCCGTCAATCACCTCAGAATCAATTAAATTTCCATTATTATCGACGGTAGCTAATAAAAGTACGGCATCAAAATCCGATTCTAAGTTAACCTCTACTTCTCCGACGTTATCTCCTTCAAAGAACAGAATGTCGGTATAAAAAATGCCTTCAGCCGTCTCGATCAGTTCATCATCTATCGCGATATTACCTGTTAGAGAGTCTGTAGTTTGAATTGCTAATTCATCGGGAATATTATTAGAGTCGGTAAGATCCTCTCCTGGTATAGTTTCATTGATATCGTCTGGGGTGATGATTGTTTCATCTTCTTCGGGAGGTTCTGGAAGGGGGAGCGTCTCTTCTGGAGTAGAGTTACTCGCAATTACTTCGGTGGTAACGGTATAGTTGCCCGTCGCCTCTGGACTGACGCTATCGACCATAATCGTGTAGGTTGTTCCCACGTCTAGGGTAAATGTAGCCGTTTCCGTTCCGTCTGCCCCCGCTTCATCAACAAACACTGACAGTTCCAAATTACTATTATCATCAAGAGATTCGACTGCTAAAATCCCATCAAAGTCGGAGGTCAGGCTAACTCTTATCTCATCCCCTGCGCTGACATTTCGAGGAGATAAAAGAATATCATCCTGATAAAAAATTTGCCCATTAACATTAGCTGCGGCATCAGTCGTTGTAAGCGTTCCCGTTAGGGTTTCTCCCGTGCGTGTGCGGTCGTAGGGAATGATCGCTTGTTCATCTAGAGTTGTCGTTTCGCGAGCTTCTGGGGCTAAATTGAGATTAGACTCCTCAAACAAGATATTGTAGTCGCCTACTGCTCCGGCGGTGGCACTTTCCACGGCAATAAAAATTGGTTCTCCCGTCCCTACCTGAAAGGCGATCGCGCTGTTACCATCGTCGTCATCATCAAAGGCAAAATCTAAAACGTTACCCCGGGAGTCTAAAACAAATAAAGCGGGGCTAAAATCATTGGAAATTAGACTTATGTTGGCAATATCTCCTGAATCATAAATGTTCGGATTCAAGGAATAAAAATCATAGAAGTATTCGCCGCCATTAAAGCTATAGGAGCTATCTTCCTCACTTAAACTACCGTCAGTACCGTTACCTGTGGTGCTAACTTCAGCAGTAACAATACTTGTTTCTAATTCAATAGCCGTCTCGCCGATTTCGACGATATCTTCATTAATCGTGCTAGGAGATAATCCGGCTACGGATAAGTCCAACTGCGCCCTTTCCGGAACATCGGCACCGTTTTGTAATTCGTCAAAAGTAATATTGCTAGCTGGATTATTAGCTAAAGCTGCATCAACAGCGGCGGTGTATTCATCAAAAGTTAATCGACCATCTCCCTGTTCGATAAATTCAATCTGATTTTCTGGAGCCTCATAATCTAGAATTAGCAGATAAGTATCGGTAACTTCGTCAAAAACGTACAGATGCCGATTATCAATCGTAAAAAAACTACTGTTACCGCTCAAGCCGCTGGCAAATATGGTATCGGTATCGCTACCCAAGCCATTATCGGCAATAACTACCGTGCTGTTGGGAGGCACAATATACTGGTCATTCCCCAAGCCGCCAACGAGAATCGCCACGTCGTTCAAAGTAAAATCAGGACTTACCGATAGATTATCATCCCCGGTCAAACCATAAAGTAGATCGAGATTATTCGCTAGCAGTCTGCTGTTATTATCTTCCGCAAAAAAGCTTGTTATAGATGGCACAAAATCGCTTGCCGACGTGCCCAAAAAAAGAGAAAAATTACCGACAGTCATTATTTATTTACCTATTTTACGTACTTATATTTAGTGATTTATGTAGTAATTGCTGCTCACTCTATAATCCCTGTCTGACATCACAACGACTAGCATCGCCAAAGTCATCAGAGCATTCTGCTTCAGAATTGACAGGGGTTTCTGGCGTCGGACTAGAATCAGTATCAGAGCTATCGGAATTACTCGAGCCGCCACCGCTACAGCTAACTAAAGCCATAGATAACAGCAAAATTAGCAGCACAAAATGGCTACGGGTTTGACTATTGATTTTCAT
>JBCBIN010000048.1:0-14124 GCA_038524555.1 Cyanobacteria bacterium J06623_7
TTTTCCTTTAACCAATCCCACCATTTAATGTTTAATAAAGTGGAATTATCTGCCAAGCGATCGCCGTTAGGGGCCAAGAAACTTAAATTATTGCAATAATTTAGCGTAAATAAATGTAGTTACTTAATACTTAAACTTGTATTACCGAACTTCAGCAAACAGATATAACCATGGCAGCATTTTCTTTCGACCTAGAAGACATCAACGGCAGTACCGGATTTATAGTTGAAGACGCTTCCACGGCTCTTTCTTTTACACCCTTTTCTGCGGGGGTAGATTATAACGATGATGGAATCGATGATTTACTGATCACGTCTCTAGAAGAAGGCGAAACGAGCCAGAATTTGCAGCTCATTTATGGCGATGCAGAACTACCCACCCGGTTTGACCTTGATGACCTCGATGGCGATAATGGCGTTACTATTACCAATTCCAGTCCCAACGTAGGCATAAACTTAAATCTTTCTCTAACTAACCTCGATTTTAATGGTGATGGCATCCAAGATGTCTTAACGACCAACATAGAACAAGTTGCTGCGGGACAACCCGAGATTGTCAGCCGCATTGTTTTTGGCGACGAAGATCTTCCTGCTACCGTCAATCTTGGCGATCTTGATGGCGATAACGGTACGGAATTTGGTGGCGATTTTGCAATTATTCTGGCTCAAAGCATCGATATTAATGGCGACGATGCCGATGACCTGATTCTCTCCGGTATAGATATTAATAATCCCAACCCCGATTTACCGTTTGATAATTTTGTCCTATTGGGTCGAGATGGTAATGTTCCCGACTCTCTCAGTCCTAGTTTACGCAATGGTAGAAATGCCTTTGACTTTGACCTCGAAGGGTTACCTGTGGCGGTAGGGGAACGAGAAGATGTGAATGATGACGGTATTGATGACCTAGCAATTAACCTGTTTGACTTCGACCTAGAAACAGAGGAAATTAGCAGCAGCAGCAGTATTTTGTTTGGCAGCGAAACCTTTCCTGGAAGCATTGATCCCGCTACTTTTGATGGTGATGGGGGCTTTAATCTTGTTTTTAGCGATGCCACTGGGGATGAGCTAATTAACTCTAACCTGATTGCCGATACCAATGGTGATGAAATTGCCGATATCTTTGTTAGCGTTACCGAACCAGCTGCAGGTCAGGGGGAAGGCCTAGATTTTGATAATGTTGGTAACATTGGAGATGCGATCGAAGCCGTCAGTCAGAGAGCCTTTGTGGTTTACGGTGCTGAGACATTACCCGAAGATTTAGATCTGACAGATCTCGATGGCAGTAATGGTTTTGAGATCGTTAATTCGGAGAGTGAATCTGCGGTCTTGCGCAATTCTGAGACTTTAGATCTCAACAATGATGGATTAGTCGATTTCTTTATCACTGATGACGAGAGCGGTGATAGCTATATCGTTTTTGGCCGCTCGGAGGAAGTAGCGGAGATAGATTTAGCGGATTTAGCACCTAGGGATGGTTTTGCTCTCTCGGGAACCGAATCTGAGATTGTCGGTGTTAATAGTGGAGATATCAATGGGGATGAAATTGACGATTTAATTCTCGATACCATCAGCGAAGTAGACTATGTCGTCTTTGGTTCAGAAGCTAGCTTTGGTCGAGAGTTAGACCTTGCCGATGAGGATGCCAATGCTCTAGAAATAACGGCTCAAGATGCCGACCTGATTATTACTGACGTTATCGATCTTAATGATGATGGTGCAGGGGATCTAGTTTATGGGTCGTCGTTTTTATTCGATTCCCTGCTAGAAGAAATCGATCCGGCTTTTCCTGACGTACAGGTTGTCTATGGGGACGCGGATTTTGGAGCTAGTTAACGTCCGTTCAAGATCGTAAAATTTCTCTGTGAGGGTAGCCATCGGCTATAAGCTATCAGCTATAAGCTATCAGCGCAGAGTTATTATATTAAATCCCGTTTACATTTATTTTAGACCGTACGTTTCAACCAACTCGGTTGCCTTACTGCAAATTTCCAGCTTCCGTAGTTTTAAAGGCGCTGGAGAATACTTCTGCCGTGAGTATCGGTACCGCAGGTGCTGTAGAGATGATGTTGTTCGACCAAAGCTAATACGCCTTCGGTTTTGCCCGGACTGGGTTGCCAGACCTTAGGATTGTTGTAAGCATAGTAAGTTTCGGCACCATCAATATTTAGTGCCGCTGCTGCTGGAATTAACTGCTGTGCCCCACGACGATAACGCTCGGGATGAGCCAGAACTGCTAACCCACCTGCCTGATGAATACTAGCAATGACTCGTCCTGCCAGGGCATTATCACCTTTGGGTCGGCTGCCCCGCAAGTAAGAAGCGATCGCTGGATGTTCGGGGTTAAATCCGTAGCCTAAAATGTGTACCTCGATATTATCTAAATTGGAAGTGATTTCTGTGCCCGTCCAGAGTTGGGGCATCTTATTTTGTTCTAGATCCAGACTGCCTAAATAGTCTACGGCAAGATTAAAGCCGGCAACCGAGTGATGATCGGTGATGGCAAAACCTTGCAGTCCAATGTCGAGCGCCTGGTCTACCAGCTCAATTGGTTCTAAACGACCATCAGAAGCGGTAGTGTGGAGGTGAAAATTGTATTGGTGGGGACAGCTAGTAGCATCAATAGTTTCCCAAATACTTCTTAGGTATCCAGTATCCTGTGCTGCTGGTTTGAGAGAATAGGTAGCAACCATATATCAAAAGGTAGCAGAGAAATGTTTCTAATTGTTACAAACACCATAACAAAATAAAATACCTCTTGGATAGGAAACAAAGGGGCGGATAACTATAAAGAAAAGATTAAAAACCTTGACATATATGACTTTGGGGTATTTTTCTGGATTATGTCGATCCCAAACAAAATATATATAAATATCTAATATTTAGCATATGATGACTCTGCTGCCCGCTGTTTTGCCTGTAGGTTTAATTATTGCGATCGGCTTTGTGGTGGGTCGGACAATTCCATTGCAGCGATCGACTCTATCCCAACTGGCTTTATACGTTTTAGCTCCGGCGCTGGTAGTTGACGGCTTATACCGTACTGAGCTGTCCTTAGGTAGTTCCAGTAAGCTGCTGTTAGGATTCGCGCTCACCTCTGGAATCATTTACGCTCTAGTTAACCTAACCAATCGTCTCTTAAATCTACCCGCTCCCTTAAGTCGAGCCATTACGGCGGTAGTGATGTTTCCCAACAATGGCAATATGGGTTTACCCGTGGCGACTTTTGCTCTGGGTACCGCCGGATTAGATCGAGCAATCATCTACATGTTGGGTTCGAGTTTTCTGATGTTTTGTTTTGGCCCTGCTATGATCCGTGGTCACGGTATCACCGAAGGTTTGAAGTTAACGTTTAAACTACCGCTACTATGGGCAATTTTGTTTGGTCTGAGTCTACGCTTGTTTAAGGTTACAGTGCCCTGGCAGTTAGATGTGGGAATTCAACAGTTAGGAGCAGCCGCCATTCCGATCGCTCTAATTTTATTGGGTATGCAGCTATCCCAGACGCGTTTTCAGCCCGGAATCAAAGAAATTATCTTGGCGATCGCCCGTTTAACCTGCGCTCCGATAATTGCCTATGGAATTGGGTCTTTGCTCCAGCTAGAAACCCTTAACCTACAGATACTTGTCCTTGAAAGCGCTATGCCCACCGCCGTCAACTCCTTTGTTATTGTGAGTGAATTTGGCGGCGATAAAGATCTAGTAGCCAGAGCGATCGTCACCTCTACTATCTTGAGCTTTATTACCCTACCGATTCTGCTGTCATTTATTTTGCGGTTGGGCACTTAAATGCTCAATGCTCAACGCTCTAGGGTATTGAGATGGTTTCTAAGGGGATTACTTTAACCTCTAAACTAACTGGTCGCTCCAGATCCTCAACTAATAGCTGCTTTACCCTTTGCAAACTAGCGAGATCAAGAGAATTAGGCGGAGCAATGACTTCTACGGCAACTAAAATCGGTTCTTGTTGATAATTAACCTCAATCGAGCGAATATCGCTATTGTCAAAAGAATCAGCCCGATAACGCACGATCTGATTAACGCTATAGCGGACATTATTTTCTACAATAAATCCCTTTAACGACCAGCCGAGGGGAATACCTAAAATTATTAGCATTGTCAGAGAAAAAATTAATCCCTGTTTAGCTCGCTTAATGCTGCCATAAGATTGCAGCAGCAGAATGACTACGCCGCTAAAGATAATCCCCGTCAGGTTAGTCACAAATAGAACCAAAGCACCAAAAGCCAGAGAACCGTTTCTAAAAGCCAAGCCAATTCCAACCACGCTCAAGGGAGGCACTAAAGCTACAGCAATCGCTACTCCCGGTAAGGCATCGGCAATCCGTCGTCTAGTGTTGGCAAAGGCTCCGGCGGCTCCAGCGGCAAGGGCAATGACCAGATCGAGCAGGGTGGGGTTAGTTCGCGCTAAAATTTCCGGCGTAATAGTTTTTAAGCCGATAATCCAAGCAATGAAAAAGGAGATTGAGACGGTAAAAATCACCCCGGTAAATAGAGTTAAAAAAGAGCGCCTCAATAGTCGCCGATTCGCAATAGTAGTAGAGTAGGCAATCCCGGTAATAGGGCCAATGAGAGGGGCAATAATCATCGCGCCAATAATGATTGCTACGCTATCAGCTAACAATCCCAGGGTGGCAATTACCCCCGAAAGACCCAAGAGAAAATAAAAGCTGAGGGAGGGGACAGAAGCTCGCCAGAGGTTGCGACTCAAACTGGCAATGGGTATTGGTTTTTCTGTCAGCCAGTGCCAATCTCCGCTCTCGCTATTCCAAAAATCTTCGAGGTTTTTCGTTTTTACGGGATATTTTTGTCGGAAATAAGACTTGAGGCGAGCATACCAGCCAACATGAGGATTGAGTAAAATCATGACAACGAACCATGGACTATTAGCGATCGACGAGGGACAAATTTAGCTTGAATCATCAATCATCTGCACTCTATCATCCCAAACGATTTTGGCAATTAGCGCTAGTCAATATAATTTCTAACTTGACCGTACCTCTAGCTAGCCTGGTAGATGTCGCTTTTTTGGGTCACTTAGAGAAAATTCAGTATTTAGCGGGAGTGGCGATCGCCACAATCTTATTTAATTATATTTACTGGACGTTTGGTTTTCTGCGGATGGGCACTACGGGTTTAACCGCCCAAGCTAGAGGTAGAAGTGAGGCGGATGTTGTCGTTTTAACTCTACTCCGCAATGGAGCGATCGCTTTATTAATTGGCACCATTATCTTACTGCTTCAGTATCCTCTTCGGGAGATCGGCTTTGCTTTACTTCAGGCCGATCCTGAGGTACTTCAAGCGGGACGGGCTTACTACAATGCTCTGATTTGGGGAGCTCCTGCCACTCTAATTAACTTTGTCTTGCTGGGTTGGTTTTTGGGTCGAGAACAGGGAACAGAGGTTTTACTGTTGTCGCTGGTTAATAAAGGAGCCAATATTGTTCTCGATTATTTATTTATCGTGCGCTGGGGGCAAGCAAGTGCCGGGGCGGGGGCAGCTACCGCCATCAGCCAGTTTATTACCCTACTCTTAGGTTTGGGTCTAGTTTACCGAACCCTAAAGCCTCGAGACTGGCAAATCGAGATGTCACAAATCTGGGAAATATCGGCTCTTAAAGCAATTTTTCAGCTCAACCAAGATATTCTCCTGCGTACTCTCGCATTAATCTCTACCTTTGCCGTTTTTACCAATCTCAGCGCCACCATGGGCACCACAACTCTGGCGGGAAATACCCTTTTGCTTCAGGTTGTTACCCTCGCAGCCTATTTTATCGACGGCATTGCTTTTGCTACTGAAAGTATTGCGGGAAATCTGCACGGACAGGGACACCAAGCACAATTACTGCCTTTATTAAAGCTGGCGGGGAGCGTCAGTCTTATAGCTGGTTTGGGTTTTGCCGTAGTTTTTATCAGCTTTCCCCAAACTCTATTTGGTCTATTGACCAACCATAAAGCGGTAATCCAACAGGTGAGTAATTATCTCTGGTGGCTGCTGCCCCTACTAGCCTTTGCGGCGATCGCTTATATGCTTGACGGCTATTTTTTGGGTTTGACCGCTGGGAGAATTTTACGTCAATCGAGCTTAACGGCGGCCGGATTGGGTTTTTTGCCTATGGCGATCGCGGCCTGGTATTGGCAGGATAATCACCTGCTGTGGCTAGCGCTGACGCTATTTATGATTACTCGCAGTCTGACATTGAGTCGTCAGGTTAAGTTAGTTTCATAATTTGATTTTAATTTTCCGGCTAATTTCCTAGGGATTTGAATAATCTTAAGCTCTTTCTTACTACTTTCTCATCTATATTGTGCAAACAGAGCCAACAATACTAAATAACTAAAGCAACCAATATAACTACTGGCACAACAGCGATGTTACCTAAATTCAATCGACTCATAAAATACCTCTATCAACTGAAATATAGATTGATGGCGATCGCTACTGTCATCATAATTTTTTTATTTAATCTCCATTCAGTAAAGTCACAAGAAGTGGCGCTGACAGCGATAGATGACGCTGACATTGTAGATCTACAGGTAATTTCTGAGCGGGTAGCTCGCCTGGAAGCTCGATGGGAAAACGATTATGAAGGATACTTCAATCGTAATTTTGCCAATCAGTCGCGATCGGCGGGCAGAATTGCCAAGCATTTAAAGGAAATTAGAGAGCGCGCTCAAGTCAACCCTGCGGTTATTTGGGCCATGCCCCAGAAAGATTTTTTACAGTTGATGCTGATTACACCCGAACGGCAGTTCGTCATTAAACAAATTAGAGGAGCAAATCGTCTCCGGCTAGACAGCAGAATCAAAGAGCTACAGTTAGGAATTGAAGATCGTCAATCTCTCGCCTATTTACCTCCCGCTCGTATTATCTACAGTTGGTTGTTTGAACCTTTAGAACCATACCTACAGGCAGAACAAATCGATACCTTATTACTTTGTACGGGACCTAAATTACGTTCGCTTCCCTTCGCAGTTTTGCATGATGGGGAGCAGTTTATGGTCGAAAAATATAACCTCGCTCGTATTCCGGCTTTTGGCTTAACCGATACTAGTTATGCACCCAAACCAGATAAGCAGGTTTTGGCTATGGGCACATCCGAATTTGATGATTTTCCTTCTTTACCAGGGGTAACGGTAGAGTTGGAGACAATTGTGCCCAAATTATGGACCGGTAGCCGAATTACCGAGGAAGACTTTACCATCGCCAATCTACAGCAGGCGCGTCAACAGCAAAATTTTGATATTGTCCATATTGCTTCCCACTCGGTCTTTAGAACGGGCAAACCAGAAAAATCTTTTATCCAGTTTAGCGATCGCAAGTTGACCCTCGCCCAGCTTGCCGAACTAGATTTTGACTTACCCCAGGTCGATTTATTAGTGTTGAGTGCTTGTGAAACTGCTTTGGGTGATGAGTCCGCAGAATACGGCTTTGCGGGACTAGCCATGCAGGCAGGAGTTAAATCTGCTCTAGCCAGTCTCTGGTTAATTGATGATGTCGGAACCGTGTTGTTAATGAGTGACTTTTACCAGCAGCTACAGTATACGCCAATTAAGTCAGCTGCCTTGAGACAAGCGCAGTTAAATCTGCTACATCAACAGGTAACAGTAGACGATCAACAGATTAAAGGCCTAAAGGTCAAGGTGGATTTATCGAATATTAGTCCCGTTTTACAAGAACAAGACTTTTCTCATCCCTACTATTGGGGAGGATTTACGCTGATTGGCAACCCCTGGTAGAAATCAGCAACAAGAGAGCGGCTAATCTCTTGATGGCTATTAACGCCACGGCGAGCAACAACCACACGAACCCTGCCATAAAATTTTGCTGTTTTGGCTAATTTTGGCAATCTTATTTAGCTGCTTGAATCATCGTCCGATCTTCATTACTTAGAGTCGATTTTGTTGCTACAAATTGTAGTCTTAAATATCCATATCGGGGTTTTGAGATAAAAAAAATATCGGTAACTTTTTTTGCTGTAGCTTGATATATTTCCTTAAGTGAAAACATCTAAGATAAATCGAGCACAATCTAGACTCTGAAACCGGTAGAATGTAAGTAGGCAATCACTAGAGAGAAAAGCCGATTGCTGAAGTCTTTTATTTATCGGGCCTGTAGACGCAATCCAAGTGAATTTACACATTATTTACATTGCCCTTTCAATAATTACCCAAACTTTACAGCTTGCTCTTTTATTCGCGGATATACTGAGCTTAGATAACAAAAGCAAGCGCGGTTATTCTGTCGTATTAGTAAATATATCAGTAAATTCATGGAAGATATTAACAACTACATCGCCGATCTTCAGCAAGAGATTGTTGCCGAAGAGAAAACGGTTAAGGTGGCGAGACTAATTATTCTGCTAATCAAAATTGAAAAGGAATTAGCTACTGTTAAAGGGACTTTAGCCAAGCTACAAAAACATCAGCAAAAGTACAACAAAGATTCTCAGTTATCTGCCCAAATCGAGCAGAAAATTGCCACCGTTAATCGTCTCTCCGATAAGATTAGCAAGGCCAGACTAAATCTCAACTATTACTTCATCTAAGACCATTATCTAACCAGGAATTAAGATTAATTATCAATTAATCAATTTAACAGTGGTTTCGGGCAGATAACCGAGCGTGTTGTCTTAAGGTTGGCAAATAGCCAGCCTTGTTTTTTGCCCCAAACCCATAGCTGGAATTGTTACGAGAATTATTAATTAAGCCGACATCCTAGCTGTCGCATAGAATTCATAATCGCCGTCGTGCCTGCATTTTCCCGTCGAGCCCGACGATAAGTGTCGCAAGCTTGATTATATTGACCATTTTGCGTTTGAATCTTTCCTTTTAGATGCCATAACTCTGAATCCTGGGAATAATATCCCAGTCCCCGGTCAATGGTGGCGATCGCCAGGGTATTCTGGCCGATAGAAACTCTAGCTTGAGCTAATTGCTGCCACGTCTGTCGGTCATAGTTGGTTAATTCGCTAGCTTTGGTTAACGATTCGATCGCCGGTAAATATTGTCCCAGTTTTTGTAAGGCAATACCCCGATCTCGCCAAACAGAGGGGATTTCTGAGTTAATTGCTAAGGCTCGATCATAATTGGCGATCGCCTCTAGGTAATCATTTTGTTTTGAGGACACTCCTCCTAAAGCCTGCCAGACTCGATAGGACTCAGGGCTAATTTGCCGAGCTTGCTCTAAAGCTGCTGTAGCTTGAGTAAATTTATCTAGCGCGGCTAAAGCTTTACCTTTACCTACCCAGGCGGCATAGTAATCTGACTTCAGCACAATAGCTCCATCATAGGCACTGACGGCTTTAGCAAACATTTGGGCGGCGGTAAAAAAGTCTCCTTGAGCGAGGGCAATAGATTCATCTTGGGGCTGCTGTTGTATCTGGCGAACGTAATGATTGCTAATTTCCCGCTGAACTCGCTTTGCTTCTTGGGGACGATCAAGAGCTGATAAAACGAGGAATTTATCTTGCCATAGAGCTAAATTATCGGGTTCGATGGCCTGAACGCGATTGAAAAAACCAAGCGCCTCATCATAACGACCGAGCTGCAACAGGCTTTGACCACGACCGCTGAGAAAACGAGCATCGAGCCGCGATCTTTCTAAGGCTGCTGACTGTGCCTGTAACGCTGCCTCATACTGCTGTAGCTGTAGCAAAGCTTCCCCTTTAAGGTAGTAAATTTCGCCATTTTCGGTATCTCTGGCGATCGCTTGATCATAAGCTGTGATCGCCGCACTAAAATTTTCTTGATATAGCAAAATGTTACCCCGCCGGTGCCAAATATCAGCTTCGCTGGGGTTTAATTCTGCTGCTTTAGTATAGGCGGCTAAGGCCGGAGGATATTGCTCTAGGGCAGCCAGGGCATCGCCTCTACCCAACCATGAATGCCAGTTTTGAGCCTTCAAATCGATTGCTCGGTCGAAAACTTCTAAAGCGGCTTGGGGGTCTGTATTTAGCAACTTGTTACCCCGTTCGCGATAGTACCACGGTCGGACACGAGGAAAAGCAAATTCAATGCTGCCAAACAGACAGGCAATGCCCAATAACCCCACCAAGAGTGGCACAGTCAGGGATTTTGCCGACCGATTAGCTTGACTCCCACGGCTAAAGCTGAGGCGAGGTAAATTTAAACGACTATAGCTCCCAATCTTTCTAAGATCGTAAAGCACTTTTTCTGCCGACTGATATCGCTGACCTAAATCTAGTTCGACCAGGCGATCGATAATTCGCACTAAACGACGGTCTAAGCTGAGATCTGACTGCCATAATAATTTTCCCGTTTCTTCCCGACGCAAACTTGTAGGCGACTGTCCAGTTAGGGCTTCGATCGCAGTCATGCCGACAGCATAAAGATCGCTGCTAATATTGGGTCTACCGGCTATTTGTTCTGGAGACCAATAATCTTGACAATTGGGATACTTTTTCTCCCGGTGATCGACCCTCGCTTTTATTTCGTGTAGGATGCCAAAATCTGTCAAAATCACCTGGCGATCGAGTTCCCGCACGATTAAGTTAGCTGGCTTAATATTGCGATGAATAATGCGGTTTTGATGGACAAACTGCAGCACCGATAGAGTACTGTCTAAAATCTGAATTGTTTGAGTTACCGTTAAGTCTTGCCGCGCGATTTTCAGGGCGAGATTTTCACCCTGAATATATGCTTGAACCAGATAAAACTCGTCGTTTTCTTCAAAATGATCCCAAAGTTGGGGAATCTGTTCGTGGTACCCTAGCCGTTCTAAAACTGACAATTCTTCGGCAAAACGTCGTTCTAGCTGCATTTTGTCACGCTCGTCTTGCTGGGGCAGGGTAATTTGCTTAATTAAGCAGGGAGACTGATACTGTCGCCGCAAATTATCGGCAAGGTAGGTCTCAACTCCCTGATTTCCACCCAAATAATTAGTAATGCGATAGCGACCACCCACTAGCTGTCCGAGTTTAAGTAGGGGTAGTAAGTTCTGTAATATTTCTAAGGCGGAATGATAGCGCTCCTCTAGGGTAGGAGACATCATTTTGTCCAAAATTGCTTCTAGGCGATCGCTAATCTGACATAGTTCGCGCCAGTCAACATTCGTCTGCTCTAACTCCTGGGGTGATTTTCCCGTTAGGGCATAAATAGCGCTGCGACCCAAAGCATAGAGATCGCTACTAAAGTTAGACTCGCCTCTTTTTTGTTCTGGAGCGCTGTAAACCCAGTTGCTGACAGAACGTTCAAGGATTAATTCCCCCTGAAGATTGATTTCTGTGGCTTCAATTTCGCTAATCGCGCCAAAGTTGATTAAAACATAGGCATTATCTTGTTTACGTCGAATTAGATGAGCCGGGCGAACGTCGCGGTGAATGACGTTAGTTTTATGTACGAAATCGAGAATCCGCAGGCTATCTTGAATTAGATAAATTGTCGCAGCTTCATCAAATGGTTTATTTTCCACCTCCTGTTCTAAGTTATCACCATCGATATATTCGCGAATTAGATAAAACTGCTGGTCTTGAGTGAAATAATTGTACAGTTGGGGGATTTGTGCGTGATCTCCCAATCTTTGTAAAACGGCGATTTCGTTTAATAGATATTGCTTGATAATCTGCCAATTGGCTTCATTTTCTCGCTCGAAGCTAAGCTGTTCGACGACACACTTACCATCTCCCATACGTTCCAAATCTTTGGCTAGATAAGTTTTTTCTCTTCCCGAGCGACCGAGTTTTTGAATAATCTGATAGCGATCGTCGATAATTGAGCCTGGCAGGTGCATTACTTTCTCAGAGTTGGTAGCTAGAGAATCAGAATTAACTAAATTTCGCTTGGAATTAGACACAATCTATTTTTGAGGTAAAAACAGGGCGCGGTTGAGAATTAAACGGAAATATTTTTGCTTCTAGCCAGATTACAAAAGCACCTCAGTTTCAGCTAGCATTAGCTTGGTTTTTTTTCTTAGATCGACTGGGGCTCGGGCAACAGGCATTAACCTCTTGAGAACTTAGATGCCCTATTGTATAGTTTATTTTACGGACTGGGGAAAGTCGGTTTAGGGAGATGACTTGTCTTGAGAGATATGACTCTGGTGGTGTTACTTTCCCTGGCAACGCGAATTAATAAACCCGCTAATAATAGAGAGGCAATAATTGAATTGATTCCATAGCTAAAAAAAGGTAAAGGCAGACCGGTAGTAGGCAAAGAACCCGTAGCCACGCCAATATTAATTAAAGATTGTCCAATAATAAACACCATGGCTCCCACCGCTACCAAACGAGGCAAGGCTTGTTGACACTTAATTGCTACTCTCAAGGCCAAGGTGCCGTAGCCAATAATTAAGAACAGCAGCAGTATGCAGCCAATAAAGCCAAATTCTTCGGCATAGACGGCAAAGATAAAGTCGGTTGAGCGAATTGGCAGGAATGATAATTTTTGTTGAGACAAACCATAGCCCGCACCATTGATTTTACCTGAGGCGATCGCCAGCAGGCTTTGAATTAGCTGGTAGCCTTTGTGGTGATAGTCTTGCCAAGGGTTGAGAAATGAGGTTATGCGATCGAGCTGATAGGGATTAATTACCACGCTTAAACTAGCAACCCCCAAACCTCCTCCCGCAACGGCTAAAAGCTGACTTAAGGGTAGTTCCGCCGCTAAAGCAATTAGCCACAGACTCATCCCACACAGTCCTGTAGTACTCAAATTGGGTTGTTTGAGAATCCCCGCCAGCACTAAAGCGAAGGTAGATAACCAAACTAAACGTACTTTGTTGGTTAACTTTTGCCAGCGAGAAAAGAGATATGCCGCCTGTAATACGAGAAAGGGCTTAATTAACTCTGACGGCTGCAGCGAAAAAGGTCCAATTGCAATCCAGCGACTGGCTCCCATCGTCGTTTTACCCAAACCGGGAATTAGAGTTGCCAAAATTAATACGAGAAAAACTAACACCATGACTGGGGCAATTCTGACAATTCTGCTCAATGGTAAACGAGACATTAGGTTAAAGCCGATAATTCCTGCCGCAACGCCAATCATCTGACGCTTGAGGATATAAAGCCCATCATTATTATTGAGCATACCTTCCGGATATGAGGCAGACATTAAAGTCACCAACCCAATAATTAACCAAACGCATGTGAGCCAGTTTAATAAACGTGCTTCCCAAGTCCACAATTTAACCTGAGGTGCGGCAAAGGGAACAAAATAACTAAGATACTGCTTGATAACTTTCGCTTTCACCAAAATAAACTTTTTGTATATTTTTGCTTTTTAAAGGTAGCAGAGGATTTAGCTTTTTATCGATTGACTATTGATTGCTCATATTTTATAGGCTAAAAGAGAATTAAAAATTAGGAAATTAAATAACGAACGTCAAATTACGGGCAACAAAAAAGAGGTCATTTAGACCCCTTGTGAAATTGAATATAGCTGATGAACAAATTCAGGACAAGCCAGTGTTCATACCTTGCTTACCTGTAGCCAACTCAACTTTAATAATTTTGCCGCCCATTTTCATGATGCGCTGCTGTTCGCGGAACCAATTATCGTAGGGCACTAGCTTAGTGAAAAAAGTGTTTTGTAATTCTCTTTGAGTGCGGATTCTGGTCTGACTGGGGACGCAAGCCGTCACCTTAAACATGCGCATGAGATATTTTCTCCTGATTAAATAAAAAAGTTAAATTTTTCCGTAGTAAATTTTGTGGCGCTAAAGACAGGCCGCTAACCTCTCTCTTTTAAATTTACCAAAGCTATTGTCTTAATGACTCTAATATCAAAATTCGGGAGTCAGAAGTCAATACTAGATCTCGCCTCAACTCATTTTTCTTTCGCGCTCGAAAAACTAAGCTTTGTTGGAACTAGCACTCACTCTAGACTTCCCGAATCTGTGCATTAGCCTTTTATTTGGCTATGCTCATGGCAATAGAAAGTTTATTACTTCACAATTGCTTTTGGCGGTCTACAGTCCATTCTCGATCTAGCTTAAGCCAGAGCAGATGTAGTCGAAGTAAACACCCATTTCTTTACCTGCATCAGCACCAACTAGGCTTGCAGTTACTTCTTTCATAGCTTGGATAGCTTGAACAGTAGAAGCTACGGGAACTCCCAAGGAGTTGTAAGTTTCTTTCAAACCATTCAAT
>JBCBIN010000049.1:0-14086 GCA_038524555.1 Cyanobacteria bacterium J06623_7
GGCTAAAGCCTTTGTCCTTTAAGACTGATTACTCATTACCGAAGCGATCGCCCTCGAAGCTATGGTTTAATAGCGGTGGATAAATTACTTTTAATGTCTTCATGTCCCAGTTCAGCATTTATCTTGCAATTACTAGCCACGGTTTTGGTCATGCGGTGCGAGTGGCTACGGTAGCCGAAAAATTACAGCAGTTGCGCCCAGATATTGCTTTAAATGTTGTCACCGTTGCTCCTGAATGGCTGCTCAAATCCTACATCAAAGGCGAATTTGTCTATCGTCAGCGAGTGTTTGATGTGGGGGTGATTCAAAGTGACAGCCTGACTATGGATCGCGAGGCTACTTTGAGTAAAATGCAGTCGATTATCGCTCGGCAAGAGCAAATTATTGCGGAAGAGGTGCAATATATTCAAGACAATCATATTGGGCTAATTTTGGCAGACATTCCGGCTCTAGCGGCACCCATAGCTCGCGCGGCGGGAATTCCCTGCTGGATGATGAGTAATTTTGGCTGGGACTTTATTTATCGCGACTGGGGAGAAGAATTCGCCGAGATTGTGACCTGGATTGAGAACTATTACGGTCAGAGCGATCGCCTATTTAGACTGCCTCTAGCTGAACCAATGAGCGCCTTTCCCCATGTTACCGATGTGGGATTGACGGGAAGCCAACCACAATTTCCCCCCGAAGAACTACGTCAAAAATTCAACCTGACCGTACCGGAGGAACGGACGATACTGCTAACCTTTGGTGGTTTAGGATTACAGTCTATCCCCTATCAAAACTTAAATCAGTTCCCCGACTGGCAGTTTATTACCTTTGATCGCCACGCTCCCGATTTACCTAATCTCCTCAAGGTTGCAGATCGGACTTTACGCCCGATAGATTTTATGCCCATTTGCGGCAGAGTATTTTCTAAACCCGGCTATAGTACTTTTTCCGAGGCTCTGTGTTGCGATACTCCCATTGTTTCCCTAACTCGCGATGGATTTGCCGAAGCCCAAATTTTACTCGACGGCATCCAGGATTATTCTCCACATCAAATTGTTTCCACAGAGGAATTTTTTACGGAAGACTGGAATTTCCTCCACCAACCGCTACTAAATCCCCGCAAAGCCGAACCCCTCGCCAAAGACGGTGCCACAACCATCGCCCAAGCAATCTCTGACTACTTGACTTAAGCTAAAGTGAATTCGATAAGTCTCAAAAGTGATTCGCCAGGACAGGGAAAAGGGTCAAGAGAAAAGGTGGATTTTTCGTTTAAACCGCTATTTTATTTTCCTCAAATTCGCTCTAAAAATCTTTTGTCGGACTGACATTAAGCTATGGTCGGTCTTTTTGACTGTTTACTGTATCGACCAAGAATCAAGTATTTTCTCAACTGTGGGATAAAATTGGGAGAATTTAGCTTTTTCGGCAGTGTAGATGGCAATATATACCTGATTGTTTTTAATGGTAAAAGCCTCCATTTGTCTTAGCTGGAGGGCACCTTCATTACGAGCGTAAATGACTACTCGTGCAGGAGAATCATCAATTTTAGTTTTAAAATCTTCGTATAGCTCGATGTCATTGCTGCTACTATCATCAATTCGATTTAAAACCGTCTGGCTATAGTCTTCTAAGGTAGTTGGTTCTGAGGATAGATACTCAACGGCAATATAAACCTTTTCGGCAAATAGATCGGCATCGGTTTCTTTGGGGGAGGCAAAGACGACAATTTCTCCGGTTATGGGATCGTCTATTTGCTGCCTCGACCAGGTATCGGGATATCTTAATGAGAACTGGTATTCGCTATTGCTATATTCAGTAAAATTGCGACGACTAAATAGTCTCTCCCCATCACCATTGTTATTTAGACCGACAAAAATAATTGCCGAAGCAATCATAAACGGCAGAGATAATAAGAACCAGACTATCTTGCCCACTGGTTTAGCTGCTTCGAGGTCAACTTTGTTGCCCTCAGAGCTTTTGACAGAGGTTCGCCGAGAAGAATGACGACCATTGCTAAATGGCGGGGGAAAAGTCACGACATTGTGTTCAAAGTCAAGTTCCCCCAGGACTTCTGATGCCGATTGGTAGCTCTGTTGGGGATTGGTTGACAGCATCTTGTCTAGCACTTCGGCTAATTCGACGCTAATTTCAGCTCGAACTGAATCATTGAGATTAGTTTGCTGGGGAGGCGATAGCTTTGATTCTGGTTGGGCTGTAACTGAGTCGGCTAATTTGCCGGTTAGGGCATAAATAATGGTTTTACCCAAGCTATAAATATCTGAATGCACGTCAGAGATTAACTGTGCGACAGGAGGAAAAAAATCGGGATTGAGGGTCGCGGCTAGTTCCTGGCGATCGAATAACACCGCATGTTTTACTGCTGCAAAATCCGTCAGAAATTTTCTGCCATCTCGATGCTGAATCAAGCTCGTGGGCTGAAGATTAAGATGAGCCATCCCCAGCTTATGAATAAATTCTAAGACCTGTAGGGTTTCTTGCAGCCAGTCTATTGCTTCTGCTTCGGCGATCGCTCCGTCGATTAGTTTTTGTTGGAGAGTGACACCATCAATATATTCTCGAACCAGATAAAACTCGCGATCGCACTCAAAAAAAGCCAGTAGTTGGGGAATCTGGGGGTGTTGGCTGGCGTTCTTGAGGATGTCCCCCTGAGCTTCAAAAGTTTGTCTTACCTGATGCCAAGACTGAGCGCCTAAAACTTCATGGTCGTACTGGGGTTGCAGTTGCTCTATTTTGCATTGAGCGAGACTATCTGTGGCTAGGTCTTCGGCAAGATATACCGTACTCCAGTCGTTTTGACTGAGCTGCTGCATAATACGATAGCGATCATATAAAATCTTACCAACTATTGACTTCATGGAAGTTCGGCTACGTATGTCGCCATAGGCGATCTAGGTGGGTTTCTATTGTAACCAACACCATCTATCAACTAGATTATGCTTGTGCCAATTCATCCAAACGTGCCAAGACTTCTTGACTATGAATACTCGGTCTAACACCTAAGAAAATCTCGCGTAAAATCCCGTTGGGGTCGATTAGGTAAGTATGTCGCAAAGACACGGCTCCCAGCCAGGAACCATAGGCTTTACTGACAGCTCCGTTGGTATCCGCCAGCAGGGGAAACTTCAATCCTTCCGAGTCGCAAAACTCAGCATGAGAATTTACATCATCGACGCTTACGCCCAATATTTGCGCATTACGAGCCTCATATTCTGCTAGATCGTTTTGAAAGCGACGGGCTTCAATCGTGCATCCAGAGGTAAAATCTTGCGGATAAAAGTAGAGCACCACCCATTTACCTTGATAATCCTCAAGGGCAATTTCACCATCTCCTGTATTGGTCGGTAACACAAACGAGGGCGCGGGCAGATCGATTTCTGGTTGTTTACCACCCATAGCCTCAGCAGCAGAAATTGTCGAACTCCAAAGCAAGATAGACAAGCTAATACTCAGCCAAAATTGAATCGAAAACAAACGTTTCATAATTTACATAAAATATGATTTACTAATCCTAAGATTACAAGTAATGCCGAAACCACAACAAAAAATTAATCTGCCTCGAGCGATGAGCTGTGGTTCTAACTGAATATACGCTCCTAATTATTTGTTAACTCAGTGGCGCCAGATAAGCATATTACCAAAATACAGAATTATGAGTACAGATTTGATTGCACCTCATGGTGGAACGCTAATAGATCGCTTGGCAAGTGAATCAGAAAAGCAAAATTTTTTAGGGAAGGCTGACACTTTACCCCGGGTTCAGCTAGACAAAAGAGCTACGTCCGATCTAGTCATGATTGCGATCGGCGGCTTTAGTCCTATCGCTGGCTTCATGGGTGAAAAAGATTATCTCGGTGTAGTCAAGGAAATGCGTCTTGCTAGCGGAGTTCCCTGGTCGGTACCTGTAACCCTATCCGTTACCCAGGAAGTTGCCGCACCGCTAGAAATTGGTAGCCTAATTCGCCTAGACGATCCTGACGGCAAATTTGTCGGTGTATTAGAATTGACGGAAAAATATACCTACGATAAAAAGCTAGAGGCAGAAAACGTCTATCGCACCTCCGAAGATAAACACCCCGGAGTCAAGGTAGTGTACGACCAAGGAGAAATCAACCTAGCGGGGCCAGTTTGGCTGCTAGAAAGAGCCCCCCATCCTCAGTTCCCCGATTATCAAATCGATCCGGCGGCATCCAGAGCCATGTTTCAAGAAAAGGGCTGGAAAACTGTAGTCGGGTTCCAGACTCGCAACCCTATTCACCGTGCCCACGAATACATCATCAAATGTGCTTTAGAAATAGTTGACGGTCTGTTTCTGCATCCTCTCGTCGGCGCAACCAAGAGTGACGATATTCCTGCCGATGTGAGAATGCGCTGCTACGAAATTATGATGGAAAACTATTTTCCTCAAGATCGTGTCGTATTGGCAATTAACCCTTCGGCAATGCGCTATGCCGGGCCCAGAGAAGCAATTTTCCATGCTTTGATTCGCAAAAATTATGGCTGTACTCACTTTATTGTGGGTCGCGACCATGCTGGCGTTGGCGACTACTATGGCACCTATGATGCCCAAGAAATCTTTGGTGAGTTTACTGCCGAGGAACTGAGTATTACGCCTCTGAAGTTCGAGCATGCCTTCTTCTGCACTCGTACCGAGCAAATGGCCACCGCTAAAACTAGTCCGGCAACTAAAGAAGAAAGAATTCATCTATCCGGCACTAAAGTTAGAGCCATGCTGCGGGAAGGAAAAACCCCTCCCCCACAATTTTCTCGTCCCAAGGTGGCGGAAGAATTAGCCAGAGCAATGAAGACGACTTAGCTGCAATAACGTTAGTCCAATAGCCTGAGTCAAAGGCAAATACTATAATTGGTTACAGGTATTAAATAGAGTATTAATTAAACTCATTTTTGCCTGTAACCTTGGCATTTTAAGCAGTTTTACACCACATTTAACGGCTATCATCCGTCAATGGCAGATAGCCCAACCTTAGATTTTCAACGCTAGTAGCTCATATGGGACTTGACCGCCGAACCTTTCTACAGCAAGCTGGACTGGCATTTTTCACCTGGGGGGCAGCCGAAGCAGGATTAAATCTAGCCGGCAATAATCCTCTAACATCTTCCATTGCCAACTACCAAAAAACCCTAGCGCAGCCTACTAGTCGTAAACTAGCCTTATTGATTGGCATCAACCGCTATCCTGCCCGAGATGATTTAGCCGGATGTCTTACGGATGTCGAGCTGCAAAAAGAGCTATTGATTCACCGTTTTGGCTTTAATCCCAGCGATATTCTGACTTTAAGAGATCGCCAAGCTACCAGAACTAATATCGAAACCGCTTTTATCGAACATCTAACTAAACAGGCAAAAGCCGATGATGTAGTTTTATTCCACTTTAGTGGCTATGGTGGCCAGATTAAAATGCCTCTAGCTTCGGAAGTTGAGGGCACCAAAACTAGTTCCGAGACAGACGGCTTTCGCTTAGTCAACAGTTACATCCCCGTAGACGGATTTACCTCGGGATCAAAAAATCTGCTTGCCAACAGTATTCTGCAGGAAACTCTGCTCGTTCTGGCTCAAACTCTATCCACGTCCAAATGTACTTTCGTCCTCGATACTAGCTTTAATCAAAGTCCTCGCAACCGCCACAGCAGTTTAAAAGTTCGTTCTCTAGAACAGGTCAGCGATCGCGTCAGTCCCCAAGAGCTAGCTTTTCTCGCCCAGCTACGCCAAGAGTTCTCCAATAAAGGTTTAAAACCCAGCAAACGATTACTCTCTTTGCCCGGAGTGGTTTTAGCCGCCGCTAGCAATAATCAGATAGCCGTAGAAAGACAGTGGTCTGGTTTGAGTGCGGGATTATTTACCCAGGCTCTCACTCAACACTTGTGGCATATTACCCCCAGTAGTAGGGTACAGATCGCTTTAGCGAGAACCGCCGAAACCGTCGAGCAGGTAATGGGCAGACAGCAACAGCCAACCCTGAACAATCCCGATAAATCGGCGATCGCTTATTACCTTGCCGTCAGTGATGCTCCTAATGCGGTAGGTGTCGTCAGCAAAGTAAATCAGAGCAACCATGCAGAAGTTAAGCTATTGGGCTTGCCTACCAATATTGTCAGTAACTATGGTCCTAATTCGTGCTTCAATCTAGTATCTGTCGTCGGAGATACCTCTCCCCAACTTCAGGTTAGGTCAAAAGATGGTTTGGTGGTCAAAACTCAAGCAGTATCGGCTAACTTACCCCTCGAACCGGGACAGTTAGTACGGGAATCGGTACGGATGTTAAGCCATAATTTAGAGCTCAATCTCGCTTTAAGCAAAGACCTCAGTCGAATCGAGCGCGTCGATGCCACCAGCGCCCTAGCTAATATTTCGTCTATCGACTCTAATGTGGTTACCCCAGAACAAAACGCCGATTGCTTAATTGGCAAGATTCCTATCGAGTCAGAGTCAGCTACTCCCAAAACTGATAGCGAGTCTAATTTTGCCTACGGTTTGTATACTCCAGGGGGAGATTTAATTGGTAAGACTGCCGGGTTACCTGAAGAAGCCGTCAAGGTAGCCATAGACCGACTGCGACCCCAGTTCAATAATTTGTTGGCAGCTAAATGGCTGGAGTTGAGCAATAATGAATTCTCTTCTGGACTCCAAGCCAGCGCTATGCTGTTAACCCCCGCGATCAAATCGCCTTTATGGCAGAGGTCTACAGTTGCCGCCTCTAATGCCGTCTCATTACCCAAAAAACCATTATTTAGCCCTAACTATAGCGTTCCCGAAGCAGCCAATAATGTCCCCGCTATTGCTAAGGGTACGGAAATACAGCTTAATTTAGCCAATGTCGATCAACGCCAGCTCTACACCATTATTTTGAGCAGCGACTCCGAGCGCAATATTTATGCTCTCTATACTCCCGCTCAATCACCTCAGGGAGAAGAAGAAATTCAGCTAGAAGAGATTACCCTTGCGCCTCAGTCCGAGCTGTCTATTCCCCCAGAGTCTAGCTCTTGGAAATGGAAAGTCTCTGAATCCACGGGCATCAATACCCTATACGTCGTGCTATCGGTCAAACCCCTAGCTCAAACCCTGAAAGCTCTTGCCCAGCAAAAAAATTTCAAGCTAGATCAGCAACAGGTACTCAACGTCATCAATCCCATGGCGGTAGTTGCAGCTTTGATGCAAGATTTACACTCCAACAGCTCTGTTCCTCCCGAACTCTTACCCCACGACAATGTTTATGCTCTCGACGTTAATAGCTGGGCAACCTTAAAGTTTGTCTATGAGGTTACCAATAGCCAGCAAGTGGCATAAAATAAGCGCGGTAACTCTAGCACAGTAACTTTGCTCAGAATATAGTTACCTTGTGCGAAGTCATATTTGAAACAGACTTAAATAGAAAATGAATGCAGCCAACTGATATTGTCATTTTATCAAATGGGCCGGGGGAGGTGGCGACCTGGGTGCGTCCGGTGGTCAAGATGCTAACTCAGAGAGAAAACATCTCCCTGAGAATTTCGGTTTTGCTGTCTCCCTGTCCCCACAGTACCGGTCAAGAAGCAGCTCTTGCCTCTAGTTATCCGGGAGTAACGCGGGTGCTGCCTGCCTCAGACTTTGGGACTTTTTTACTCTGGGGTAAAACTAAAGCCAACTGGCAGTGGTACGAACGTGGAATTGTCGTTTTTCTGGGGGGAGATCAGTTCTACACAGTGGCGATCGCCAAACGTTTGGGCTATTCCAGCCTGATTTATGCTGAATGGGATGCTCGCTGGTATCGCTGGGTCGATTATTTTGCGGCGATGAACCAACAGGCGATCGACCGAGTGCCTCCTACCTATCGGCAGAAATTTTCCTTAGTGGGAGATTTAATGGCAGATGTTGCCCTAGAAGCAGACCTGAGTCCGCCGGATGAAGACGCACCAACAATCGGTTTACTGGTCGGTTCCAAACCCGCCAAGCTTACTCAGGGAGTGCCTTTATGTTTAGCGATCGCCGAACGGGTAAAGCAGCAGCAGCCCCAATGCAAATTTATCATTCCCGTTGCTCCGACCCTAGATTTACCGACTTTGGCAACATACGCCAGCCACGACCATAACGCACTAATTTCATCTTTAGGCAACGTGACGGCTAGACTCATTCAATCAGCCGCCGGAGCCCCCTATCTCTTAACCGCTGGGGAAGTAGAAATCGAGCTGATAACTCAATTTCCCGCCTATGATCGCATCGCTACCTGTAATTTATGTCTTACTACCGTCGGTGCCAATACCGCCGAACTTACAGCCTTGAGGGTGCCCATGATCGTCTTATTACCCACCCAGCAGCTAGATGCCATGCGCTCTTGGGATGGCTTACCCGGACTCTTGGCTAATTTACCGGGAGTGGGAACGATATTTGCTAAACTAATCAACTGGCTAGTGCTGCGTCAAAAACGTTTATTTGCCTGGCCCAACATCTGGGCTCAAGCCGAAATTGTCCCCGAACTGGTGGGCAAACTACAGCCAGAGGCAGTTGCGGATTTGGTTTTAGACTATCTCAACCACCCCAGCAAACTCCAGAACATGAAGACCTCTCTAGAAACCGTGAGAGGAAAAACTGGTGCCGCGCAAAAGATTGCAGATATAATAGAGCGAGAAATAACCAAAACTTAATAATCATCTCAATCAGTCAGGTTTTTCGCTATACTCAGCTATGTGACTGCTAAGAATGCCTGAATTCCTTGTCAAAGATTATGATTCGAGGTTATATTCAGGTTAATGTTTGGTAGGATAGCATTTCAGCATGAGCGCGATCGCGCCATAGTGACAGTCGCCAAAGTGCGAATATGACTAGAGCCATTTTGAATACATAGTTTAGCTAATATTTGAAACTGGTAAAATCCAAGCCTATTGCCCAGCAGACACAAATCAACTCGGTTTTTACTGTATGTCACCAGCTACATCACTAACTGCGGTCTAGCGATCGCCATAAATTTGATGTTTTAGCCCCCGTCCGGGTTCTCCTAGGGAAGACATTAGCCAACAGTAGATTTGTTCACAATCATGGCGTTGTCGGCCGAGTATACATACCCTGATACAATGCTGCCAGTTTTTAATTATTAAGACTCTAACGTCCCCAGACGTAGCCGAAAAACTTTGTTTTTGCGGTCGAGAATTAATACATTCAGTCCCTGGGCTGTTTTTAAATTTAGTCGGAGTATACAGTTTTGACGATAGCTGTAACTTTGAAGTCGAGAAATAGTAGGTTTAGACCATAAGTTTTTAGTTAATTCGAGTTCGGCTTTTCGGTTTGGCGACTGCTCGACTAAGCAAATTCCCATCCCCCTTTTAATATCAAAGCAAATTAAGGAAATCAGTATTTAGCAGCCAGACATACTGCCAGATAGCCGATTTAAATGCTTGCATCCCCCCCTGCTCAAGCAAGTTTAGAGCCTCGTGCAGCTAGATGAGCAAGAGTTATCGAGTCAGTTTTGTTTTCTACTACAGCAATTTTTTGCTTCGAGCAACATCGAAAAATAAATAACGAGCCATTTCTCAATCAGTGGATTGTGTGGTTTTAATACAGGCTTATTTATCTTGAGCCGTCAGAATTTTTGAGGAAAATTAATGCCAAAACAGATTATCATTGCCGAACAACATCATATAGCGGCTGTTTTTTGGGAAGAACAAATTCAAGAGCTAATTGTTGCCACCGGAAATCAACAGGTGAGCGATATCTATCTCGGCACCGTCGAAAATGTCATTCCCGGTATTGATGCCGCCTTTGTTAACATTGGCAACAGCGAACGCAATGGCTTTATTCACGTTACAGATCTAGGCCCTCTGCGTTTGAAAAGGAGCGCTGCCGCTATTACCGAACTTCTTGCTCCCCACCAAAAAGCTCTGGTGCAGGTAATGAAGGAACCTACTGGAAATAAAGGACCCCGACTAACGGGGAATATTACTTTACCAGGGCGCTATCTGGTATTGATGCCCTACGGTAAGGGGGTCAAATTATCCCGTCGTATATCTAATGAAAATGAACGCAGTCGTTTGCGAGCGCTGGCAATTTTAATTAAGCCACCCGGAATGGGTTTGTTGATTAGAACCGAAGCTGATGGCAAAGCAGAAGAAGCCATCATGGAAGATCTCGAATTTTTGCAAAAGCAGTGGGAATCAATTCAGTATCAGGCCAATCATGCCAAGCCTCCAAGCTTGCTCAATCGCGACGATGATTTTATTCAACGGGTTTTGCGAGATACTTACTCAGCGGAAGTGAACACGATTATGGTCGATTCTGCCTCGGGAGTCAAACGAATCAAACAGCAGCTAGCCAACTGGAGCAGCGGACGTTCTCCACAAGGAGTATTTATTGATAGTCACAAAGAACCTCAACCTATTCTCGACTACTATCGAGTCAGTGCGGCAATTAGAGAAGCATTAAAACCCAGGGTCGAATTACCTTCAGGAGGCTACATTATTATCGAACCAACCGAAGCCCTAACGGTAATCGATGTTAATTCGGGCTCCTTTACTCGTTCGGCAACCGCTAGAGAAACGGTTCTCTGGACGAATACAGAAGCAGCAACAGAAATTGCCCGCCAGTTGCGCCTGAGAAATATCGGGGGCGTAATCGTGGTTGACTTTATTGATATGGACTCCCATCGAGATAAAATTAAGCTGTTAGAACACTTCAACAACAGCCTTAAAGGGGATAAGGCTCGTCCGCAGATCGCTCAGCTGTCGGAATTGGGCTTGGTCGAACTAACGCGCAAACGTCAGGGCAAAAATGTTTACGAATTGTTCGGTCAAACCTGTAGTGCCTGTGGTGGCTTAGGTCAAATTACCCAACTGCCTGGCAAGTCAGAAGCTGAAGCGATTGAGAGTACACCAATTCTCACTCCGGCGGCTTTAAGAGAACCAGCTAATAATATTCGTCCGGTAATTCCCGCCCCTGCCGAAAAGTCGGAGAAGCTGACTATTTCGACTAAAAATAGTTCCAATCATAGTTCTCAGGATGACTCCCCATCGGATTTGCTCAATCATCCTAACTATCAAGAACAGGGTTCGGGTGGTAATGGTCGCCGCCGCCGTCGCAGTCGTCGCAACGATCTACTGATTAAAGACGAACAGATCGAACAGGCTAGCAGAAATAATCAAGAGGATGAAAGGGACTCAGATAATAATGAGGGCGATCGCAAAACTAGAAACCAATCAAGATCTGCTCAGCGAGATGAAGCCAGCCTCGAACGAGTAACGGTAGAAATGGACGATCTCTCTCAAGAAATCTATGCACTTATGGGGGTTTCTCCCTTGGTATATGCCGATCAAGGAGATACAGATCCACAGTCGGTACTGGTTCATGTGCAAAAGCCAGGAGAAAAGTCCTCAGAGTTGGCAACAGAAGAAACAGCCGAGCCAAAAACAAAGTCCAAAACTGGCAAGAAACTTAAAACTAGAGGCAGAAAACCTAAAGTTAAGCTAGATTCAGAAGCGGAAGTTGCAGAGCCAGACGAAGTTACAGCTACAGAAACTCAGGAGACAGCAACTCAGTCAGAAGTTGAAGATTCAGCCCCAGAAATAGAGTCGGAAACAACAGATAAATCGGCCGAAGCAGAACCGAAAAATAGTCGCCGTCGTCGTCGTCGTCGTTCCTCTGCCGCCAAGGAAGCAAAAGTGTAGTGAAGTTGAGTTAACCTTGGTTGAGTTGAACACTTCTTGATTCGGAAAACCGCAGAACTGAATTTGACTAGGTGCGACCAGAAAATCTATGCCCAATTGCGATCGCTCAAATCAGAAATTTTCCTTTGATGACTCTCTGCTGGTGGAGTTCACCGACGGGAATGTCATGGTTGCGGGAGTAGATGAGGTCGGACGAGGTGCGTTGTTTGGTGCTGTAGTAGCGGCAGCTATAGTTCTTCCTCTCAATGATATTCCTCAGTTGATTACCTTAGGAGTTAAAGACAGTAAAAAATTGTCTGCGGCTCGACGTCAAGAATTAATTCAGCCGATTAAAGATACCGTCACTGGATGGCAAGTCAGTTCTGCAAGCGTTGCCGAGATAGACGAGTTAAACATTTTGCAAGCTTCCCTGCTGGCAATGAAAAGATGTCTGTTAAATTTGTCAGCCAGACCACATATTTGTTTAATCGACGGCAATCGACTCGTACCTAATCTCGGTTTACCCCAAAAAACAGTCATTCAAGGGGATACAAAATCTCCGGCGATCGCCGCGGCTAGTATTCTCGCCAAAGTTTGGCGTGATGAACTAATAATTAAGCTAGCCGAACAATATCCTGAATACGACCTCGCCCAAAATAAAGGTTATCCCACGGCCAAGCATCGACAGGCGATCGCTAAATATGGCATCACTACCGAACATCGCCGCTCTTTCAAATCTTGCTACAGTCCATCTAAGCTCAAGAATTGAGGCGATACGCTAACTAACTCCTCTGGTAGCCCTCAGGGTGGCTTGAATAAATATTAACTTTAGTTGAGAATAACATACAAGAAAAGTACAATACTACAATAATAATTTGCTGAATTAAATCTTGAATTCTCTTTTTAACCGAACTCTTTGCCATTGTTTAGGCATTGTAGGAACAGTTTTACTGGCAACGCCAATGGTGCTAGCGGAGCTATCGACGGAAGAAATTAACTCGATCGCTCGCCAGACAACGGTTTTGGTGGCGCCAGGGTTAACTCCCGACTTAATTAAAGAGCTAGAGTCAAACCGCGATAATCCTTTAGCCAGTAAGAGTAATACTGATGGAGTTTGGAATCCGGGTTCGGGAGTAATTGTCGGCAAGCAACAAAATCGATACTACGTGCTTACGGTTACCCATAACTTTAAGCAAAGGCATTTAAAGCTCAATATTCCTTATGGTATTCGCACTAGCGATGGGCTAGTTCATCCAATTTCTGAAGTAGATGATGGTAGAAACTGCCCTCTAGAGGCAGAAGTGGCGAGTCAAACCCTGGTCAGATTTGGCTGCTATTCCATTACCGTCCCCGGTAGAGTTGCCGGCACAGATCTGGCGGTAGTTAGTTTTCAGAGCGATGTCGAATACCCTATTGCTTCTTTGGGGGATGCTAGCAATTTGCAGCTAGGAGACACGGTCTATGTGTCTGGCTGGCCCGACCCTGAAAAAGAGAAAGATGCCGTTACCGGTAAATGTCGTGGCAAAGTCGCCAAACGTAAACGTCGTCTAGCCTGGGGCCCAGTTACCCGCACTATTCAACCAGAAGAAGGTGAAAATGGTTATAGTCTCTTTTATGTAGATTCCACTCGTCCGGGCATGAGCGGCGGCCCTGTATTTGATCGAGACGGCTTTGTGATTGGGGTACACGGACGGGGTTCTGCCGACAAGGGAAGATTAGTCAGAGAATACTGCTCGCTAGAATCTCAAGTATCTCGTCAGTTTGAGTCTGAAGACTTAGCCAAGGTAGTTGCCGAGGCCAAAACCTACGAACCGACAATTCTCTACAGTCAGTTTAGTAGCGGTCAGAATGCCAACAACTTTAAGTCTCTTTGGGAACGAGTTGGCATTAAAGTTCTATTTAATTCTCAGCCTCCGGGCAAAACGTTTATTGAGGCGGCAAAAACACCAATATTTACCACTAATTCTGGGTCGGGAGTTTTAGATGTGTCCCTAGAAAATGATTTAGTTGGGGCAGTCGATTTGAGCGGGAAAGAAGATATTATCGATAATGTCTATAAAAGCTTTTCCCTCAAAAGTATGATTCGCGATGAGCCCTCTTCCGGGTGTGAGTTTTTATTATTAGGTACCCCCTGTCAATAAACTATAGTCTTTTTAAAATGTTCGGAAATTAATTAGCAAGACTATATTGCTATAAATAAAAAATAAATCAATTATCAGCCTGATTCGCTTTAAATCGATCTGGCTGCTCTATGTTCTAGCTTTTGCTTCTGCTTTAGACTAAAAAATAGTGGTGTTACTCTAGCGCATCATTAATTGACAATAAATCTATTGAAGCTAACTGCAACACCATTAGTTTCTGAGCGATCGTGCTTGACAAATTTTTATTTAAGCTTTTAATAAATTAAACCAGATATAGCAATCGAAGTATAGGTTAGGACGTTTGTTTAACAG
>JBCBIN010000050.1:0-13982 GCA_038524555.1 Cyanobacteria bacterium J06623_7
GTTCGTACGCTTCAAATGGTTGATGTATCCAGGGATTATGAGGCAAATACTCAGAATAATAGTCTGGTGTTTGTACGGAGGTGTGCTTATACCAAATAACTGCGGTTCGGATCTCGGTAATATTGGGGTGGTTTGTCCTCAGCCAAGTAAGAGAACGAGCCAAGCTAATCCCCGAATCTACCAAGTCATCCACTAACAAAATGCGATCGCCCGGCGGTTCGATCGCTGAAAGATGGTCAGAAAATTTAATTGTGCCCCGTTCTTGATTATTAACGCCGCCGTAAGAAGCAGTAGAGAGAACGCCGAGGGGTTTATCATAAATGCGACAAAGAATATCTCCCACGCGCAAGCCGCCCTTAGCTAAACAAACAATGTGGTCGAATTGCCAATCAGAGCGATAGATCTTGACAGCAAGAGTTTCAATTTTATGATGATATTCTGACCAAGTTACGTATAAATCCGCCATAGCAACAGGAACTTAAACAAATTGGATACTAGCGAAAAGCCGATAGATCAGGAAAAGCTTAACTTTACCACTAAACTGGCCTATGGTTCGGGGGATATGGGACCCGCGATTACAGCAAATATTTTAGTGTTTTTCCTGCTGTATTTTTTTACCAATGTAGCGGGTTTACAAGCGGGTTTAGCGGGCAGTATTTTAGCGATCGGCAAAGTTGGCGATGCGATTAACGATCCAATCGTGGGAATTTTGAGCGATCGCACTCGTACTCGTTGGGGTAGAAGGATTCCCTGGATGCTGTTTGGGGCAATTCCCTTTGGTGTATTTTTCTTTCTACAGTGGATCGTACCGAGCTTTAGCGCCGACCCTGACGTTAATAAGTGGTGCCTGTTTGCCTACTATATTATTATTGCTACCCTATTTAATCTGGCTTATACCGTCGTTAATTTACCCTATACCGCTTTAACTCCCGAGCTAACCCAGGACTATAACGAGCGCACTAGCCTCAATAGCTTTCGTTTTGCTTTTTCGATTGGTGGTAGCATTCTGTCTTTGTTACTAGCAGATTTTGTTTTTAATGCTTATCCAGAAGATTTAAAACAGAGATTTATCGTTTTCGCTTTAATTTCAACTTTATTGTCGATCGTCGCTATCTTGTGGTGTACAGTGCGGATTCAGGAAAAAGGCGCAGCGCCATTATTACAACAGCAAGGAAAAAAGATTCTCGGTTTTGTGCTGACTGTAATCGGCGTTTTTAGTCTCGTATTGGCAGCTACAACGATTTTTGGCTATGCAGATTCAGCACTTAGTTCACCGGAAACAGCAAGTCTAGCCAATCAGAACACCCTTAAAGGCATTGTCTGTGCTTTATTCGGCATTCAATTTATCGCTTTTGGCTTAACCCTAATTTTTGCCAAGGTCGAAGCTCATTTAAATAGCACCGAGGCGATCGCCGCGAGAAATCTCGCCAATAGTGTACCAGCAACGCCGATTAAAGAGCAGCTAAAAATTGCTTTTGCCAATCGAGCCTTTCTTTACGTCATGGGTATTTATATGTGTTCCTGGTTAGGAGTACAGATGACTGCTTCGATTCTGATTTATTACGTAGTTGGCTGGATGGGCTTGAGTGAAAATGTTTTTCCTACCGTAGCGATCGCCGTTCAGGGAACAGCCCTGGTGATGCTCTTTTTTTGGAAATTCGTTAGCGATAAATTGGGAAAAAAAGCGGTCTACTATCTGGGAACGGCTATTTGGATTGTTGCTCAGGCGGCTTTGTTCTTAATTCAGCCAGGTCAAACTACCCTGTTATATCTTGCCGCAGTAATGGCCGGTTTTGGCGTTTCCGTTGCCTATCTGGTTCCCTGGTCGATGATTCCCGATGTTGTCGATCTTGATGAGTTAAATACCGGCAAAAGACGGGAAGGAATCTTTTATAGCTTTATGGTGTTTATGCAAAAGCTAGGATTAGCCCTAGCCTTATTTTTGATTGGCATCGCCTTAGAATGGTCGGGTTTTATCGAGCGAGTTCCCGGAGAAGCAATTCCCGTCCAGCCAGAAAGTGCCCTGCTAGCCATCCGAATTGCGATCGCGCCCCTGCCAACAGTCTTTCTTGTGATCGGTTTGATTCTTACCTATTTTTACCCAATTACGAGAGAGGTTCATGCCGACATCCGCAGACAGCTTAAAGAAAGAAAGGAACGAGAAATTATGGGCTAGCAATATATGGGTTAACAATGAGGAAATTTACTAGTCGCTTGGATTAACTTTTATACTTTCTAATTGCTCTGTTTTCTCTGCTTGAACGATTAGAAAATATCATCCTCTGCATTAATCAAAAAGAAAAAGCATAATCGAGACTAAAATGTAGACCATCATCTTGAATATCGTCACCTTCATCATCCAGGCTAACTAGAGGCGGTGCATAGTCTAGCCTGAGGTTTAAGCCATTAATTGGTTGCCAAATCAAACCAATTCCTGCTGCTGCGAGAAAAGTTTCATCTGGCAACTCGTTGGGATTGCCATCATTATTCCAAACTGTGCCCAAATTAAAGAATGGAGCAAAGGTTAGGCTGCTTTCCCCTGCCTTATTTCTCAGTAGAGTCAAACGATCCTCAACTGAAAAGACAACTCCATTATCGCCCGATCGCGCATTCTGCCGATAACCTCGAACGGATTGACCGCCGCCGATCACAAACTGTTGAGAGGGCAATAGACTATTCCCCGTTAACTGGACATCGGCTTGAATCACCAAAAAATTACTGCTGTTGAGCACCTGCACCCTCTGTGCCTGTCCGAGCCAGCTCAAAAACTGACTATCGGGAATCGGTTCATCGTTTTCTGTCGCCCCAAAAATATTAGCCCCAACGTTAAACTGAGAGCGAAATGCCCAAGCACCGGAAACTTCTCGCTTGATATATTCTTGACCGAAGCGCAAAACGCTGGTGGTAGTGTTACCGTCTTCGTCTGCCCCCTGACCAAAGCGAGTACCTTCTTGGAATAAGAGTGTCTGACCGTCCTGATAATCAAAAGTAGCAGATAGAGCTAGTTCTTGCCGAGGATTGCGAATAATCGGCTGACGAAAACCCAGAGTAAATTTTTCGCTTTCGCCTTCAATCTCCAGATCGTCAAAATCATCGCCAATCGGATCAATAACCCCGTTGCGATTGAGATTAATTGCCGTTGTCACCGTACCATCTTTAGCATTAACGGGAATTTGATATTCAATTCCCAAATCAAAAGTGTCGGTAAAAGCCTGAAGACGGGGATAGTAACGGGCGGAAATGCGATCGCCAGGATGAATTAAGCTGCGATAGCTGTAGTTTAAACCCAATCGTTCTCCACCCACACTAGGAGGAGAATAGTTATCAACACTAACTCTGGCGTTAGAGCGGTCTGCTTCGGTAACTCTTACTCTCACAACGCTCTTGCCAATTTCGGGGTCATCCCCAGCCGTTAGGCTAGCCTCAACATTATCAAACAAAGGATTGAGACGTAGTAGTCGCAGTTGGTCTTCTAATTTTGCCGAACTGAGGGGAGTTTGGGTCGCTAAATTAACGCGATCGCGCACATATTTTTCTAAGCGTTCTGTACCCTGCACCTCAACTTTAGATACGGAACCCTCAATAATCTGCACCTGAATGTCCCCTGTCTCTACTGATTCATCTACTAGCAAGGCTCTGGAAGTGATATAACCTTGCTCCAAGTAGATCTGAGTAATGTCATCAATAGCTAGCTTGAGTTCGGCGACGGTAACGGTTTGACCAACTAGGGGCTGAATAATTTCATCAACCTGCTCTTGAGTCAGAATCGTATCCCCCATAACGCGAATAGTTTTAATTTCCACCGGAGCGGCATCTGCGCTATTAAGGTCTAACTGCTGGGGCTGGGGTAGAGGATTAGTCCCTGGCGCTAAGGGTTCGGGAATGGGAGTGGGTTCTTGATTTACTTGGGCTAAATAATTTGCTTTGAGACGCACATTGGCGACCTGCTTAAATTCTGGCTGGGGTAAATCTGCTTCGGGCTGTTCTGAGGCAACGGCATCTAATCTGCTACTACAATTCAGGCCGCTAAAGGCAGCCAAAAATAATAGTATATAGCGGTAATCTATAGAATCAACTGTTACTTTCATTTACAAAATTTCAGATTTAATCATAAATAATATTTGTTGGCATTAACTAGAACAAGTCCCAAATCCAGCTAAAACACCTCAAGAATCAGATTATTAGATTTACTAGGCAATCTAAGTTAAATAAATCTAAAGATATTTCTTTAAGCCATATTAGGTAATACGAGGTAATAGTAATATTATTTTTATTCCCTGCAAAACCGGCTGTAGCAAACAGACGATCACGCTAAATCTTTAAACCACTTGATGCTCATGTCTCACCCCTCTCTTACCCAGCAAAACCAGCAAAATTATCTTACCCAGATCAGTTTTAAGCGTTTGACCCTCGCTATGGCGATCGCCGCTATCGGCACGATTTCGACGGGAAAATTGGCGATCGCGCAGTCAATAACCCCTAATAATGACGGGACGGGAACGCAGGTCAATAGCAACGGCAACACGATTGATATCGATGGTGGTAGCCTGTCGGGAAACGGCGAGAACCTGTTCCATAGCTTTGAACAGTTCGGGCTATCGGAATCGCAGATTGCTAACTTTATGTCGAATCCGAATATTCGCAACATTTTAGGACGCATCAACGGCGGCGAGCCTTCGGTAATTAACGGTTTGATTCAGGTAACGGGAGGTAACTCCAATCTGCTGCTGATGAACCCCGCTGGGATAATCTTTGGCGAATCGGCACAGCTAAACGTTCCTGCCGACTTTACCGCTACCACCGCTACGGGCATTGGGTTTGAGAATAACGTCTGGTTTAATGCCGTGGGGGAAAACAACTATCAGACCTTAGTCGGTACGCCTAACACTTTTGCCTTTGATACAGCTAATCCTGGGGCGATCCTTAACGACGGTGATTTAAGTTTGGCAGAGGGCAAAAACCTAACTCTACTTGGTGGCAACGTCATCAATACGGGAGAAGTTGAGGCAGCCGAGGGTAGCGTCACTCTTTCGGCGGTACCCGGCAGCAGTACGGTTAGAATCGAGCAAGATGGTCATCTGCTAAGTTTAGAAATTGAACCCCCCAGAGACAGTGAGGGCAATGTTTTACCCTTTAGCGCCACAGACTTACCTAGCTTGCTAACAAGTTCCGGTACAACAGGACTAACGGCAAACGAAGATGGTTCGGTAACTATTAACGCTACGGGAACGAGCTTTAGACCAGAAGCAGCATTAGCCATTAATGCCGGTGAACTAAACGTGTCTGGTTTTGAAGGCGGTGCGGTAACTATTACGGGGAATAAAGTTGGTATCTTGTCGGGAGAGATAAACGCTACGGGAAGTAGTGCTGGAGGCAATGTCCGAGTTGGTGGTGAATATCAGGGTGGTGATAATTTACCAGCGGCGACACAAACAATTGTTGATGAAGGTTCGACTATCTCTGCCGATGCCATAGAGACGGGCAATGGCGGTGAAGTTGTGGTTTGGAGCGATTCCCTGACGCGCTTTACGGGCAATATTACCAGTCGTGGAGGAGAAAACGGCGGCGATGGTGGCTTAGTAGAGGTGTCGGGGAAAGACCTGTTGGTGTTTACAGGAACGGTGGATGCAGGAGAACTACTTCTCGATCCTCAAAATATCATTATTGGCGATGAAGATACGGCTTTAGCATCAATCTTTAGTCCTGCCCCTGAAAGCGAACAGGCAGATATTGCCGGATTTGGAATTGCGGTGGCAACAGTAGGAGATGATTTATTAGTAGGCTCACCAGCCAATGTATCGGGAGGCATCAATAATGCGGGTCAGGCATTTCTCTTTGATCGCAGCGGCAATGCTCTAAGAACCTACAATAATCCCGAACCAGTGCAGGGGGGATTTTTTGGATTTTCTGTGGCGGCGGTGGGCAGTGATGAGCTACTAATCGGCGCACCCCGTAATAGTATTGCCGGGGAAAGCGGGGCGATTCCCGAAGCCGGACAGGTATTTTTGTTTAATAAAACAGCTAGCGAACCTCTAGAAACTTACGATAATCCCAATCCGGGGGCGGCATTTATTTCGGAAGGAACCTTTACGGGTGCAGTTCCTCAAGCAGATACTAATTTTGGGGCGGCGTTAGTGGCTGTGGATAGCGATCGCTTTGCAGTTGGTGCGCCAGGACATAGGGTAACAGCAGAAGGGACGGATTTTGAGCGCTCGGGACAGGTATTTTTGCTCGATCGCGATGGCGATACCTTACAAACCTTTGATAATCCTAATCCTACAGCGGCGGGTAACGGCAAGGGCACGGGAAATTCTTTTGGTATTGCCCTAGATGCGATCGATACAGACCGTTTGGCAGTAGGGGCACCCCGGAATGATGGTGGTGTGGGACAGGCATTTGTTTTTGAGCTAGATGACTCTACACCGGTGGCAACTATCGATAATCCCCAAGCCGATGGTAACCGCTTTGGTCAGTCAGTGGCAGGGTTAGATGAGGATACTGTGGCGGTAGGTGCACCCCGTAATAGTGATGGCGGTCAAGTTTATCTATATGGTTTAGATGATGCAGAGGAACCAACTCTAACTCTGACTAATCCAGATGAGACAGGTGGTGATTTTGGCGATGCGATCGCGGCTGCCGGTTCTGAAGGAATTTTGGTTGGGGCGCGCAGTAACGCCGGCGGAGTAGGACAGGCATATATATTTAATATTTCTGATGCTGAAGTAGTCGAAACCTTTGATAATCCGAGCTCTAGCGGAGGTGGTTCGTTTGGCACAGCGGTAGCGGCGATCGATGAAGATTCGGTTTTAATTGGTGCCTCGGAGAACGATTTTCGCGGCTTAAATAATTCTGGCGAAGCCTTTGTCTCGGTCGAAAATACAATTTTGGATGCCGACAGCTTTACCGGCGCACTGGAGTTTGATAGTGACCCCGGCGCTACCTCGGTTATTTCTCCGGCGATCTTGACCGAAATATTGGATGCGGGAACAGATATTACCCTACAAGCCAGCAACAATATCATTATTCAAACCAACCAGCCAATTCTCACTGATAATGCCGATGGTGATGGTGGCAATATCATTCTGCAAGCAGGACGAAACGTAGAAATCAATTCAGATATCACTTCAGATAATGGCAATATTAACATTGCTGCTAACGTTCCAACTAGCGAGGGTGTAGTAGCAGAATTTCGCGATCCGGGTATCGGCACGATCTCCATTGCTGAAGATGTGACTTTAGATGCGGGTACGGGTAATATTGCTTTGAATGTAGCCGACGGTATCGGTACAAGGGGTAATATTTCGGCAAATGATTTAAACGGTAATAATGTCACTATAACTACCGGAATTGGGACGATTGACGTTGCTGGGGAGATAGATGCCGCAGGAGATTTAGAGCTGGCGGCGGATGAAATCGATCTACGGGGTGGAGCAGATTCGGTAACGGCAAATAACATCAGTCTAAGTGCCACCGCAGAACAGGATATTAATTTGGGCAATCAGTTTAACAGTGGCGATTTAGACTTAACCACACGAGATATTGCAGCATTAAATATCCCTACTGATGGGGATGGGCAAATTACGGTTAGTAGCCCTGACAGTAACGGCACAGTTACTCTATTTGATAGCGTTGCTGATGGCGGTAGTAATCCCTTCCTCGTTCCCGTAAATATTGTCGGAGGAGATATCTTAGTCGCTCCCGATCTCGATTTCACCTGGAATATCGCTTCGGGCAATCTCAACAATATTTTTGCCAACGGTTTGACCTACAGCAACTTTGAAAATTATCAGGGAGGTACGGGTAACAATATTTTTGTCTTGGGTGATGCGGACGCAGCAGGTATCGATGGCGGTGCGGGCAACAATACGCTGATTGCCAATGATGATAACAATACCTTTAACATTACCGATCTCGATACGGGAAATCTGAACGAAGAGACAGAGTTTGCCAATATCCAAAATCTTACCGGTGGTGCTGGGGATGATACCTTTGCCTTCATTGGCGATACGCCGGAAATTTCGGGCAATATTGATGGTGGTGGCGGCAATAACCAGCTTGACTACGAACTATTTACCGGTTTAGATGACGAAACCTTTATCTTTGACCCCGATACCGGCGAGGCAACAGGAATTAACGGTACCTTTACGGCGATCGACGATGCGGTAAATATTCCTAACTTTGTTCCTGAAGTAATTGAACAACAGGTGAGAAACGAGGTTAATAATCAGTCGGAAGAAATAACGGCGCGCGATCGAGAACGAGAAATTCCCACTCCTAGGGTTGGCAACGTACTGTTAAGTAGAAATGCTGATGAAAGCACTGAAGTAGCTCTTTTACGTCGGATTGATTCTAGTTTTACCGATGACTATGAAGCTTATTACGGTCGCAACCTCGATAGTAACCAGCAGGGTGCTTCAGCAGACCTAGGGGTTAACCTAGCCGAAGTACAGGAAACTCTACGAACCATCGAAGAATCTACCGGAGCTAAACCAGCACTGATTTATGCGGCATTCTTCCCCACGGGGATTGATGCCCTACAAGGACGCAACAGCAATATTCTGCCTCAAGCAGATGACCAGCTAGAGCTAGTAACGATTACCTCCAGTGGCAAAGCCATCCGCAAACGCATTAAAGGCGTTACCAGAGCTGATGTCGAACGCTCGGCACGTCGTCTGACGGCAGGAGTATCGGAGCTACAGCCAGAATCGCAGTTTATGTCCGATAGCCAACAACTCTATCAATGGTTAATCGAACCCCTTAAGGAAGATTTAGAGACGCAAGAAATTAGCAATCTGGTCTTTTTGATGGACAGCGGCTTAAGAAGCTTGCCCGTTGCCGCCCTGCATGATGGGGAACAGTATTTAGTCCAGGAATATAGTGTTGGCTTAATGCCTAGTCTGAGTCTGACGGATACTCGCTATCAGGATATCGATGATGTAGATCTGTTGGCGATGGGCTCCGAAACTTTCCCTGCCGATAGCAACCTGGTTCCTTTACCTGGGGTACCGGTAGAAATTGAGCTGATTACCGAGGAATTGTGGGGCGGTAGTTCCTTCCAGGGTAGCGACTTTACCATCGATAATCTTAAACAGACTCAAAGCTCTCAGCCTTTTGGTATCTTGCATCTAGCCACCCATGCCGAATTCAATCCTGGCTCGCCCAAAAACTCCTATATTCAGTTTGGCGATCGCAAATTAGAGTTAGACCAGGTAAGAGAACTAAGTTTAAACAACCCTCAGGTGGAATTGATGGTCTTAAGCGCCTGTAAAACCGCTGTCGGCGATTATGATGCGGAATTTGGCTTTGCCGGACTGGCACATCAGGCAGGGGTAAAATCGGCTCTGGGTAGTCTCTGGTATATCAGCGACCAGGGAACTCTATCGATGATGTCGAAATTCTATCAGGAACTAAAAGAAGCACCAATTAAGGCAGAAGCACTTCGTCGCGCCCAGGTAGCCATGATCGAACAACAGGTGCGGTTAGAACGAGGTAAATTAATTACCGCCAATCAAACCTTTGACCTGCCCGAAAATATTGAGGCGATCAACTTGACTCATCCTTTCTTCTGGAGTCCCTACACCATCGTCGGTAATCCCTGGTAATCGAGAATAAATTTTTAGCTTCAAGCTAACTGCTAATTCAATTAACACATCAACCATTAAGCAACCGATAGCAAGGCATCATGAGAGAAATCGTTTATCAGTTTTCCAACTCTAGTGAAGGAATTAACTTTTTCACCACTTCCGCAGACGAGCGGGATGAGTTACTAAATACCAATCCGAACTTCGACTTTATTGGTTCATCATTTTTGGGAGCTGACCCGGCTAATGACGATAGCTCTCCCGTTTTTGGTCTATTTAACGAGTCTACTGGAGAATATTTCTATACCATTTCGACCACTGAACGAGATGAATTAGCGGACGGCGATTTTGTCAGTCAAGGAGAAGTATTTTCTGCTTTTGAGACTGAGGTTGAAGGTTCGACCCCCATCTATCGTTTTGAAAACACCGATACAGGAACAAACATCTTTACTCCCTCGGAGACAGAACGCCAGGCTTTAATTAATGATGCTGATTTTCAAGATGAAGGTATTGCCTTTTATACTGTTCCCGTGGCTGGAGAGGGAGATACTCCTCCATCTGAAGACCCCATTGCCGCACTCGGTACGGGCAGTATCTCGGGAATTGTGTTTAGCGATCTTAATCGTAGCGGCTTTCGCGATTCGGAATTGGTACAGGGGGAAAATCCCGATCTAATATTTGTTATTGATGTTTCGGGTAGTACTAGTAGTAGATTTGGCGGAACTCCTGTTGGCAATTTAAACGACGACTTTAGCGAAGACAGTATTCTCGATGCCGAACTAGCTGGTTTAATTGGCTTAAATGAGCAGCTACAGTCACAAGGCTTGGGAGATAACGTTGAAATCAGCATTGTCGCTTTTGGTAGCTCTGGGGTACAGCTTAATATGCTCCCCGACTCCGAAACTCCTTCGATCTTCGATCCGGAGACAGCAGAAATTCCCGATGATTTCGAGTTTACTGCCACGCCTAATACCGATACAGACGACGATGGCATTAGCGATGTAGAGGAAATATTGAGGTCGATTACGGGGGGTTCTTTTGGTGCAGGAGGCGGTACAAATTTCCAAGCTGCTTTGGCTGCATCAGAGCAAACTTTTGATGCGGTGGGAACATCTCCAGAAGAGGGCAACATCATCTTTCTCTCGGACGGCGGAGCATCTATTTTTCCGGAAGATCCGGCTTTAGTCAGCTTGAGAAACAACAACGCTAACATTTCTGCTTTTGGCGTGGGAACCGGCTCTAACTTAAACAGTTTGAGAATTATCGATCCTCTGGCGCAAATCTTTACCTCTACCGATGAGTTTCTGGAAATTTTTGGCGTAGAGGAAAATGATGCGGGAGACGATGACGATGACAGCCTCAGTCTCAGCCGACTCGAACCGACTAGAAGCGGCATTCAGGTCTATATCGACAGCAATGATAATGGCGTGCTCGATGCTAATGAACCGGTAGAAGTAACTGATGCTAATGGTGCCTATGAGTTTGCTAACCTCCCTCCCGGAGATTATGTAATCCGCCAGGTAGTAGAAGGACTAGAGCAAACCTTGCCCTCAGAAGGACAGTACACCATCGAACTAGATGATGATGAAGCCGAAGAGGATATTAACTTTGGTACTGCACCTATCGCTAGAGATAATTTTACCGGGGCAGATATTCAGGTACAGGCATTTTCTCCCGATCTCAATACGGCAACAACTAGGCCGATAACGGCTACGGTAAGAAATGGTGTCGAATTTGGCGACTTACCAGATAGTGCCATTGGCGATGCGGAACTAATCGATGTAGATATTAATGTGGGGGAAGCGCGAATTGTTTTTACGGTAGACGAACTGGCTGCGGATGATGACGGTAGATTTGACTTTGCAGCTTTTAATGGCTATCGCTTGCTGGATATTTCTCAGTCAATCGCCCCCATTACCAACGTGACGGTAGACCCTGAAAATAGCACTCTAGGAGTAAGCGACTTCAACGTTAACTTTAATGCTGATTTGATTGAAGTTGATTTTTCGGGAGTTACTTATGAATCGGGAGATAGCTTAATTTTGGACGTCGAGTTTGCGGATGATGATGCCGCAGCAATTTAATCTTATCGGTCATAAGTTGCTAAATTAATAACTGTCTGTTTCAGTTAATTAAAACAAGTGGATTCATCGATCGCCGATTTAAGACAAAATTATACCCTAGCAGGATTGGATAAAAGCGACCTCAACGCCAACCCCATTGAGCAGTTTAATCTGTGGTTTCAACAGGCTTTGGAGGCAGACTTAATCGAACCTAACGCCATGACTCTGGCAACTGCTACCCCAGACGGTAAACCGACTGCCAGGATTGTCTTGCTTAAGGGAGTCAGCGATCGCGGCTTTGTATTTTATACTAACTATGAAAGTCAGAAGGGACAGCAGCTAACCGCCAATCCCTATGCGGCATTGGTGTTTCTCTGGGATAAGCTAGAGCGGCAGGTAAGAATTGAAGGCAGAGTAGAAAAGTTGTCTACGGCGGAATCGGCAGCCTATTTTCATAGTCGTCCCAAAGCCTCTCAGCTCGGTGCTTGGACATCTGACCAGAGTCGTATTATTGCCAACCGCAAAGTCCTCGAACAAAAACAAGCCGAACTTCACGAACAATATCCAGATGATGTGGAAATTCCTTTACCTTCTCACTGGGGCGGTTTTCGCGTTATTCCCAACCGGATTGAGTTTTGGCAAGGTCGTCCAAGTCGTCTACACGATCGCTTAGTATACGATTTACAGACCGACGGTAGCTGGTCGATCGACAGGTTGTCTCCTTAGCCAGTCACAATAGGTCACAATACTTGATGCTTTTATAGTGAATGATTTTATTGCTCTCGACTCTCTAGACTTATTGCTTTGCTTGGGACTAATTGGGATTGCGATCGCTCTTTCTCTGTGGCGTAGGCTGGGTTTGGAAAAGCAACTGGCATATAGTGCCTTTCGTTCTTTGATGCAGCTAATTGCCATTGGCTACATTCTAGATATTGTCTTTGCGATCGATAATTGGCTGGTAGTGTTGGCTATTCTGGGCATTATGATTGCGATCGCTGCCCTCGTAACCCGCAACCGTATCGACCAAAAGTTGAAGGGACTTCTACCTACGGTAATTATTTCTCTGGTTGCCAGCAGCGCATTTACCTTGGCTTATATAATTCTACTCATCGTTCAGCCCGATAAGTGGTATGAACCCCAGTATCTAATCCCCCTGGCGGGAATGCTGTTTGGTAACGCGATGAACGGCGCATCTTTGGCAGGAGAACGTCTCTTGAATTCGATTCAGCAAAACCGTCTGGAAATTGAAACCTACTTAAGCTTGGGGGCAACGGGCAAACAGGCGATCGCAAGTTATCAAAAAGCAGCTATTCGGACTGGTTTAATTCCCACTCTCAATAATATGGTAGTAATGGGTTTAGTTAGCTTGCCAGGTATGTTTACCGGACAGGTACTAGGCGGCAGCAATCCCCGGGATGCAGCTTCTTATCAAATTCTGATTTTGTTTGCGATCGTTCTGGTTAACTTGATAACGACAGTGTTAATTACCGAGGGGATTTATCGTCGATTCTTTAACCAGCGAGAACAATTAATTCTTTAAGCATTTTTGAAAAGCGCCCACTGTCCGACAAAACTAGCGCTGAAGATAATTTACTAGTGCCTGTAAGCCTAAACGATAGCTATCTGCACCAAAGCCACTAATTTGACCAACCGCGATCGGTGCAATGTATGAATGATGGCGAAAATCTTCCCTAGTGTAAATGTTGCTTAGATGTACCTCCACCGTGGGCAACGCTACTCCCGACAGGGCATCTCGAATTGCCACACTAGTATGGGTGTAGGCTCCGGCGTTAATTAAAATTCCTTGATGTTTGCTTCTGGCTTTATGTATCGCATCTACCAGAACGCCTTCATGATTTGACTGCAAACAGTCTATCCTTACCTGCAATTTTGCCGCATCTAGCCTCAGCAAGTCATCAATCTGAGCTAGAGTAATAGCCCCATATATCTCAGGCTCTCTCAATCCCAATAAATTAAGGTTGGGACCGTGTATAACTAATAAACTAATCTCAGACAAGATGACTCACGATTTAGGGAAGCTAAACTGAAAAAGTTAGTGGTAGCGACGACGCTGACGATCATTTACGGGGATTGGAATTGTTTCCCGTTCCGGCTCGACGTCTGGACCCAAAAGGATTTCAATTAGCTTTCGAGCTATGTCTTTTAAATTTTCGAGTATTTTATCTATATAGTCCATCGGATAACGGCTCCTTAGGAGTTCCTTAACTGTACTTCCACTCACCAGAGCAACCAAACACCCATCATCATTAATCAATGTGGATTTAAGCTAGACTCTTTCTCCTATATTACAACTTTTGTTATAGACATTTACTGTTTA
>JBCBIN010000051.1:0-13946 GCA_038524555.1 Cyanobacteria bacterium J06623_7
TTGAAATACTCATCGAGAGTTTCAGTCAATGCTTGTCCCAAGTAGCAAAATCGGTAAATTGTTTTAGGCTTTGACATTATAAAAGTACCTCTATAAAGATTATTTCTTGTTCTAAATTAAGAATAAATAATTAATAATATTAAAGTATAAAGACTTAGTAGAAGTATTTTAAAAAATAAGATGACTTTTTATTTATCTGGCGCGGGTGTTTATGGTCTATTTTTATTGTTTAGTAAAATTAGCGATCGCGAATGTTCAAAAACAGATTTGAGATCGTGGTTAGTGTTAATCGTAGCATCGACGTTTTGGATCGTTGTGCTACCCCTATCCTCCATCGAACTTATCGCCAAAGCCAAATCTAAGCGAGATCGACAACTAGACGAAGGGGAAATGAGAGAAGAAAATACCCTACAAATTAAAACTATTCCAGTTCAAGAAACAGCTTTCTGAAGTCAGCTAAGGAATACAGACCGAGGGCGACATGGCGATCGCCCTAACAGTCAGCATAATAGAATAGGGAGTTTAATTAGATTTGGGTGCAGATTTAGGCGACACATTACCCGGCATGATTTCCGCCGCCAGACAGCTTTTCATCGCTTCTGCGGTTGATATGTCTGACAAGCCGGCTAGATCAAGAGTACATTCTGCATGACGCTGGGGTAATAGGCTACGCTGACAGCTATCTAGAGCCATGGGCGATTCTTTGGCGGTAGTAATACCACTAATGGTTGTTACACAGCTAGCTAATTCATCTGGTCGACGCACCCGATAGCAAGCCTGTAGAGCATCATTACCCTTAATATCGGTCTTGATGATCTGGTCGACGCAGCTAGACAGTTGGTTGGGCTCAGAGGCATCAGCACAGGCAGAAGCAGCCGACTCCTTGGGTACACCGCCAGCAATCAAACTAGCGGCACAGCTACCAATATTGCCCGCATTAGCCGGGGCAGGAGAAGCCGCGAGGAGCAAGACAGGAACAGAAATCAAGCCAGTCCAAGCAACCGCTTTGGAGATAATTTGCATGGTAATTAAACTATATTTTTAATTCATAACCATACTAAAGGTAGCTTAGGAAAATCGGAAGCGACATTCTTCCGTCTAAACCCGCCCCGAGGATAAACGAACAGTAGAATACAAAAAATAAAGGATAAGAAGTGAATGGGTACAAAACGGCGATCGCTTTTAACGACCTCTCTACCCTACTTCCTATCCCGATTGAGCCAGGTCACTCAAAAGACCCGACTATTGTTTGTATTGTTTGTATTGTTTAATAGCGATCACTAGAACTAATATTGAGGAACGCTAGAATCGACTTCCTGACTCCAGGCAGCAATACCGCCCTTAACATTAGTGCCTTCAATGCCCGCTTCCTTAAGAATATTTAGTGCCTTGGCCGAACGTCCACCCAATTTACAGTGAGCAATCAAGCGAGAACCATTAACTAGCTCTTTAACTTTTTGTACTCCATCACCGTCTTCCAATTCCGAGAGGGGAATCAAAACCGAGCCGTCAATCTTCGCAATTTCATATTCGTTCGGATTACGCACATCTAGCAGCACAAAATCTTCTTTCCCGCTATCCATTAACTGCTTGAGGTCAAGAACGCTCATTTCGGTGATCGCTGCTTCTGCCGCCTGTTCTGCCGCTGCGGCTTGAGGAATACCACAGAATTCTTGATAGTCGATGAGCTTTTCAATTACGGGGCGTTCGGGGTTGGGTCTGAGCTTGAGTTCGCGGAACTTCATATCCCAGGCATTATAAAGCAGCAAGCGACCGCTTAGAGTATTTTCTGCCCCCAAAATTATCTTGATTGCTTCCGTTGCCTGAATCGTGCCGATGATACCGCAAAGTACACCAAGTACACCCCCTTCGGCGCAAGAAGGAACCATGCCTGGTGGTGGTGGCTCGGGATATAAATCTCGGTAGTTTGGCCCACCCTGATAGTTAAAGACCGTCGCCTGTCCTTCAAAACGAAAGATGGAACCGTAGACATTAGGCTTATCTAGCAAAACACAGGCATCATTAGTAAGATAGCGAGTGGGAAAATTGTCCGTCCCGTCTACAACTACATCATAGGGTTCGAGAATTTCTAGAGCGTTCTCAGAACTAATTGCCGTTTCGTAGAGGTCTACCTGGCAGTGAGGATTGATACTCAAGATGCGGTCTTTTGCCGACTGGATTTTAGGCTTGCCAACCCAAGCTTCACTGTGAATAATCTGACGTTGCAAATTGGAGCTATCGACAATATCAAAATCGACTAGTCCAATCCTGCCAATCCCGGCTGCGGCTAGATAGAGTAGCAAAGGCGAACCAAGACCACCACTACCAATGCAAAGGACACTAGCTGCTTTTAGGCGTTTTTGACCGTCTAACCCGACCTCGGGCAGAATGATATGGCGTGAATATCGCTGATATTCCTCTTTATTAAGCTCTATTGCTTCCAAATTTGGATTAAGCATGATGATTTAGAAAAACGCGTTAGCGTCGCTTGACGAAGTTATCGCAGACCTCGGGGTTTAGGTCAGCCTGTATGATTAGGCTCTTTATTATATAAAATTTTCCGCCACAAACTTCTTTGTCTGCTTGAGTATTAAGGAACATTACAAGGTTCGCCGCGAACATAAAACGGGATTGAATCTCGATAGGTTAGGGGACAGTAACTAAAATCCAGACACCTGTTTATCTCGTATCTAGTATTAAGTACATGGCATTTGAAGCTTACGATCCGGAAGATTTTTACGATGAGATTTTTACCGAACTCAAACAGCCGCGATCGTATTGCGCCAGTTTAATTCGTCACATGATGGAGCTAGGCATTGAGCAGCTAGAGCAGCATCGTCAAACGGCAGAGATAGCTTTGTTTAAACTGGGAGTTACTTTTAATGTCTATAGTGACAACCAGGGCGTCGAAAAAATTTTTCCCTTTGATATTATTCCCCGCATTATTAGCGGTCAAGAATGGTCAAAGCTAGAGCGGGGTCTGGAACAGAGAATTCGTGCCCTCAATTTATTCCTCAACGATATTTATGGGGAACAAAAAATTATTCAGGATGGCAAAATTCCGGCTGAAATTATCTACACGGCTTCGGGTTTTCTCAAGCCCTGTTTGGGGATTAAACCCCCGGCGGCAGTTTGGTCCCACATTACAGGTACGGATCTAGTACGAGATAAAGACGGTAGCTGGTATGTCCTAGAAGATAATTTGCGATCGCCTTCAGGAGTTTCCTATGTTTTGGAAAATCGCCGGGTGATGAAAACTACCTTTCCCGAAATTTTCCGCGATATGACCGTCAAGCCCGTGGATGATTATCCCAGCCAGCTAAGGGATACTTTACTCAAGCTCGCACCAACCCAGATACCCGAGCCGATGGTGGTGCTGTTGACCCCGGGTATTTATAATTCTGCCTACTACGAGCATTCTTTTTTAGCGCAGCAAATGGGCATCGAACTGGTAGAAGGTCGAGATTTGGTCGTGGCTGATGGCTATCTGCAAATGAGGACGACTAAAGGCTTAAAGCGGATTGATGTGGTCTATCGACGAATCGATGATAATTTTCTTGATCCCCTCGTCTTCAATCCCAATTCATTGTTGGGTGTTCCCGGCTTAATGCAGGTGTATAAAGCAGGTAGAGTTGCCTTAGCTAATGCTCCCGGAACAGGAGTGGCAGATGACAAAGTAGTCTATGCCTATGTCCCCGAGATGATTCAGTATTACCTGGGAGAAGAACCGATTTTAGCTAACGTTCCCACCTATCTCTGCTGGCGAGAAAGCGATCGCAACTATGTTTTAAATAACCTCGATAAGTTAGTCGTCAAATCTGCCAACGAAGCCGGCGGTTACGGCATGCTCATCGGCACCAATTCAACGGCGGCAGAACGCTTGGCATTTGCCGAGAAAATTAAGACCACTCCCCGTAACTATATCGCTCAACCCACTCTGAGTCTTTCCCGCGTACCCACCCTAATTGATGGCAAGGTGGAGGGTAGACACGTTGATTTACGCCCCTATATCCTCCATCGCGGTGATGAGGTCTATGTCCATCCCGGAGGACTAACTAGAGTCGCCCTCAAAAAAGGTTCCCTCGTGGTTAATTCTTCTCAAGGTGGAGGTAGTAAAGATACCTGGATACTCAATAAGGAATAAGCTTATTTATGTTAAGTCGTGTTGCAGATTCTATTTACTGGTTAAACCGCTACATCGAACGAGCGGAAAACGTGGCTCGCTTTATTGATGTTAATTTGAATTTAATTTTAGACTTGCCAGAGGGGGTATCTCCTCAATGGAAACCGCTAATTTCCGTCACGGGGGATGTGGAACAGTTTAATAGTCGCTATGACCAGGTCAATAATCACAATGTTGTCCAGTTTCTTTGTTTTGACCCCAGCTATGAAAATTCAATTATGGCTTGCTTGAGTAAAGCCCGAGAAAATGCCCGTTCGATTCGTGAGGTAATTTCTTCAGAAATGTGGGAGGAAGTAAATTCTTTTTATCTTTTGGTGAAAGAAGCGGCTAACGCTAGTTCTTTGAGAACTTTACCCAAATTTTTTAGCGTTGTGAAAATGGCGAGTCATCGTTTTGCGGGGGTAATGGATGCCACCATGTCTCACAATGAGGGTTGGCAGTTTGGGCAGATGGGCAGGTTGTTAGAACGAGCGGATAAAACCACGCGAATTGTCGATGTTAAATACTTTTTACTCTTACCGTCTGTCGAATGGGTGGGTACACCTTTAGATCGGATTCAGTGGATGGCGCTCTTGAAATCTGCCAGTGCTTATGAAATGTATAGCAAGTCCCAGCACTACATTACCCCCAGCAGCGTAGCTCGATTTTTAATTTTAGATGGACAGTTTCCCCGTTCGATTCACTTTTGTCTACGAGAAACCCAAAAGCGTTTACACGAAATTACTCAAACACCCTGCGGCAGTTGGACTAACAGCGCGGAGAGAAGTCTAGGTAAACTATGCTCGGAGTTGAGTTATCTAACCATTGAAGACATTATCCAGTCGGGGCTGCATGAGTTTTTAAACTGTATGACCAATTCTATTAATGAGGTAGGCAACGAAATCTATAATACTTTCATCGCCATAGACGACTCTTTTTGTGTTTTACCAAATCAGCCATCAGACTATTTATAGCTTCAGTCAGCCAGTAATACTCAAGCCCCACCTGTTGAGGTTATGTCCCCGCAGCGATCGCTTTAATCAACTTCAGAGTTTTACTTTATCTGTCTTGCCTAGCTGTCAAGGAACTGCCGAGATGGTCGATCTTAACGGTAATAATGTCATTAAACTGTGGTTTAACCAGCCAACGCAGCAGCTAAGTATTCAAACTACTAGCGAGATCGCCACAACCTGCACCAATCCCTTTAATTATCTCCTAGAACCTTGGGCTCTAACGATTCCCTTTGATTACCCTAGTTCTTTAAAGCAGCAGCTAGAAGGGTATTTATCTTCCTATAGCTTTGTGCGAGATAACTCTATCCTAGAACTAGCCCAGGCAATAGCGATCGCTACTCAAAATAATACTCTCGACTTTCTTTTTGCTCTCAATCAGCGCATCTATCAAGAGTGTACCTATTGTCAAAGAGATTTAGGAGAACCCCTTCCTGCTGGGGTTACCTGGCGCGATCGACGGGGCTCTTGTCGCGACTATGCCGTACTCTTTATGGAGATCTGCCGCACAATGGGTATTGCCGCCCGGTTTGTCAGTGGCTATCAAGAAGGAGATGCCGCACAACAGGGGCACGATCTCCACGCCTGGGTAGAAGTATACCTGCCGGGGGCGGGCTGGCGCGGTTACGATCCGACTCTGGGTTTAATAGTAAGCGATCGCCATATTCCCGTCGCTGCTAGTGCCATCCCTAAATACGCCGCACCAATTGCAGGAACCATAACTCCCGTAACCATGGGCGCTAAAATTGTTTCTGAACTGCGATCGCAAATTTCTTTAATTACCCCAGAAAGTTAATGCTCGATCAGTGACAATCAGGTTGCTACTGTTAATAATTTTTAGAGGTAAAAAGTTAGCAGTTAAAAGTTTAGAGGTCAATAGATAAAAGTCAATCTTGTGAAATAATATAAATCTTAATCTTAATTAACAACGCAGCATTCTAGATCGACTAAATCAAAGTTGTATTCATAACTTCTATTCGATTCCATGAGGGAGACCAATTGAATCTAAAATCTATTCAAAGAGAGTGGTTTTTTAATACCAAACAAGACATTTTAGCCGGCGCAGTAGTCGGGTTAGCACTGATACCTGAGGCGATCGCCTTTTCGATTATTGCGGGGGTCGATCCTAAAGTCGGACTCTATACTTCATTTATTATTGCCGTACTAACGGCGTTTTTGGGGGGCAGACCAGCCTCAATTTCTGCCGCCACCGGGGCAATGGCGTTGCTGATGATTGATTTAGTTAAAGATCATGGTTTGCAGTATCTCCTCGCAGCCACCGTCTTAACCGGAATAATTCAGGTAATCTTCGGCATTCTCAAGCTCGGTCGTCAGATGAAATACGTACCTAGAGCGGTAATGATCGGCTACATCAATGCCCTAGCGGTGCTCATCTTTTTAGCCCAGCTACCCCAACTAACAGGCGTTCCCGTAACGGTTTATATTTTAACTCTGCTATCTCTGGCGATTATTTATATTTTGCCTCGTTTCACTCAGGTCGTACCTTCTCCCCTGGTAGCTCTGGCAGTGATGACCATTGCGGCGATCTCTCTCAAGCTAGAAGTACCTACCGTTGGCGATATGGGCGAATTGCCCACCACTCTCCCAATCTTTGCTTTGCCTCAGGTCCCGTTAAATCTGGAAACCCTGCAAATTATCTTTCCCTACTCTCTCACAATGGCGATCGTCGGTTTGCTAGCTTCTTTTTTGACAGCGGCTCTAGTAGATGACCTGACGGATACTCCTAGCGATAAAAATCAGGAAGCTAAAGGGCAGGGAATTGCCAACATCGTCACCGCATTCTTTGGCGGGATGGCTGGCTGTGGCATGATCGGACAGTCGGTAATCAACGTGCAGTCTGGAGGACGGGGAAGACTATCGACTCTCTCTGCGGGAGTTTTTCTCCTGTTTGCCATCTTAATCATGCAGGATTGGGTTCAGCAAATGCCCATGGCGGCTTTGGTAGCTGTAATGATTATGGTTTCAATCGGCACGTTTAGCTGGTCGTCGTTTAAAAATATGTCCCGCATCCCCCGCAGCGAGAGCGTAGTGATGTTGACTACTATGTTCGTGATTATTTTTACGCGTAATTTTGCTTTAGGAGTGGCAACGGGGATTGTAATGAGTACGGTATTCTTCTCCCGCAAGATTGCTCGACTAGTATTTATGGATAAAGTTTTGAGTGACGATGGTACTCACCGGATCTATAAAGTAGCCGGTCAGATTTTCTTTTTATCAAAAGAAGAGTTTTTACGCTCGTTTGATTTTAGAGAGCTAGTCGATCGCGTTACTATCGATCTGACTGAGGCTCATCTCTGGGATCAGGGAGCAGTCGAAACGGTTGATAAGGCAGTTAGTAAATTTCGCCGTAACGGTGCCGAGGTAGAAGTTATTGGTTTGAATGAAGCCAGCGCAACTCTGTTTAATCGCTTGGCTAGTAATAAAGAATCCGTAATTACCGATAATTAAGATTTTTAATTAAAACCTTTAATTTAGACTTTTAACCATGAAAAAAATTTTACTATGTAGCGATGGCTCGACCTTTGCCGAAAATACCTATCGCTACGGCGCTTGGTTTGCCACTCAACTAGAAGCAGAAGCAGTAGATGTTCTCTGCGTTACCGATTTGCGGGGACAACAGGCAATAAAGCGACAAAATTTAAGCGGTAGTATTGGCATTGATGCCAAAGAAAATCTACTAGATCGCTTGGTAGAACTAGAACATGAAAAAGCCAAGATTAACCATCAGCGAGCCAAATTAGTATTACAGCAAGCTGCCGAAAGTCTGAAAACCGAAGGAGTCGAGCAGATTAATCTTCTCCATGAAGCGGGTTTTTTAGTCGATTGCTTGGCTAAATTTGAGGCTAGTTGCGATCTGATTGTCTTAGGCAAAAGAGGAGAAGCTGCCGAATTCGCCTCGGGTCACTTAGGTGCTAACTTGGAAAGAATTGTACGCAGTAGTCATAAACCTTGCCTGGTAACATCACGCCAGTTTAAGCCAATCGAGCGGGTTTTGATTGCCTACGATGGTAGTCCTAGTAGCCAAAAAATTCTTCAGTTTATTGCCGATACAACTATTTTTACGGGCTTAGAATTACATATTGTCACCGTAGCTAAAAATACCTCAGAGCCTACAGCGATCGCGAGAATCGAATCGGCACAACAGGCAGCACAACAGGCGGGATTTACCCCCACATGTTCGGTAATTGCCGGGCATTCAGAAAAAGCTATTTCTAACTATGTCACCGAGAACGATATAAGCTTACTAGTTATGGGAGCCTACGGGCATAGCCGCATTCGCCACCTAGTAATTGGTAGCACTACCGCCCAAATGCTTCGCAGTAGCCATATTCCTGTTTTGCTATTTCGCTAATACTCCAGTATTTTTGGTCGCGGTCGATACCGTTTCTTTGAGTGACTCCTACAATTTGATTATTAATTAAACCATCGTTTTGAGAAAGCGATCGCCCGTTTTTTATTCGAGGAGCGATCGTTTATTTTGTAATAATGACTCGATTTTATTCACGGGTAGCGATCGCTAAATCTGCCGCTAAATCACAGCGTCAAAATTGCTTGTTAACTTAAATTGAGATATTTGTATACTTCAGCACAATTTATACTCCCAAAGGGCATTTTATCAGGCTTGAAAACTAAAAAATAGAAGAGTTAATTAAGGAACTAATCTGAAGTCAGAAAACTGAGCTAGCCTTTGCGTAGAACTTTATTTTTCCAGTCAAACCAGTAGGAATCAGGGCAAGTTAAATAAATACTATGGCAAAAAGAACTTTTGGTGTAATTGGTTTAGCCGTTATGGGGGAAAATCTCGCCCTTAATGTCGAAAGTCGCGGTTTTCCCATCGCTGTCTATAATCGCACCTCAGCTAAAACTGAGAAGTTTATGGCAGAAAGAGCCCCCGGAAAAGATATTAAAGCGGCTTATTCTCTCGAAGAATTCGTACAAACTCTTGAACGTCCCCGCAATATTTTGGTAATGGTTAAAGCCGGAGGCCCCGTAGATGCGGTCATTGAACAGCTAAAACCTTTATTGGATGAAGGAGATACTATTATTGATGGTGGTAATTCTCTGTATAACGATACGGAAAGACGTACCAAAGATTTAGAGTCTTCGGGACTTGGGTTTGTAGGCATGGGCGTTAGCGGTGGTGAAGAAGGTGCACTCAATGGGCCCAGCCTGATGCCTGGTGGAACGGAATCGGGCTATCGCGATTTGGAACCAATCCTGACTAAAATTGCGGCTCAAGTTGATGATGGCCCCTGTGTTACCTATATTGGCCCAGGTGGCGCGGGTCACTACGTCAAAATGGTGCATAACGGGATTGAGTATGGCGATATGCAGCTAATTGCCGAAGCCTACGACCTGATGAAAAATACTCTTAACCTCAGCGGCGATGAGTTAGAAAAAGTCTTTAGCGAGTGGAATCATACTGATGAACTCAATTCTTTTTTAATTGAAATTACTGCCGATATCTTTAGTAATGACGACCCGACAACCAATAAACCTTTGGTAGACTCTATTTTGGATGCTGCGGGGCAAAAAGGTACGGGTCGCTGGACGGTAGTAAGCTCTTTAGAATTAGGGGTGCCAATTCCTACTATCTATGCGGCGGTTAATGCCCGAGTGATGTCTGCATATAAGGATGAAAGAGTCGCTGCCTCCAAGGAAATATCAGCCCCTGAGGGTAAATATGAAGGAGATAAGCAAGCATTTATCAATAAAGTGAGAGATGCTCTATATTGCTCCAAAATGTGCTCTTATGCTCAAGGAATGGCTCTCCTTAGTAAGGCGTCTCAAGAGTTTAACTTTAACTTGGATTTAGCGGAAATTGCGCGCATTTGGAAAGGGGGCTGTATCATTCAGGCGGGCTTCCTCGATAAAATTAAAAAGGCTTTTAACGAAAATCCCAATCTAGCTAATCTGCTATTGGCACCAGAGTTTAAGCAGTCAATTGTTGATCGCCAAGCAGCCTGGCGCGAAGTATTAACTACGGCCAATAATCTAGGTATAGCCGTTCCTGCCTTTAGTTCATCACTAGACTATTTTGATAGCTATCGTCGGGCAACTCTACCGCAAAATTTGACTCAGGCACAGAGAGATTACTTTGGCGCTCATACCTACGAAAGAGTTGATCGCCCTAGAGGTGAATTTACCCATACAGAGTGGACAAAAGTTTCGGAAAAATCCGTGTAGACAGGTACTACCGACTAATTTGTGAATAATTCTCTCTCAATTTAGATAGAAATTTGGTGGGATGGGCTAACAACCTATCCTATTTTTTTACCTTTATATGCCAGGAATTAAGTAAAGTTGTGTTTTAAGTCACAAACAAACTCTAACCCTTACTCTAGACTAGATCTTAGACACCACACATACATAGCTAGTCTCTAGTTCGGGCGATCGCGATGAACCTCACTCAAGTACTAATTTTATTGTTGCAGCTAATCAACATTAGCAGAGTTTCCGAATTATCAGGAGAAACGCAAGTTAGTCAGAATTTTCAATTAAAATTACATACAAGCAGTTTGATACAGCAAGAAGAGAATTTTTCGTCTACTTATCTTAGATAAAGTTATCAAATCATTTCTCTGAGAAATATTCCCAAATCTTGATCGGTTTATTATCAAATCGCCCTATCATTTCCCCCAATCGACACGATCAATTCGCTCAATCACTGCCCAGCCAATTAGAGAACCCAGAGCGTAGTGGGGAAAATCCCACCAGTCAAAGCCCGCACCCAACAACATCCGCCAGATAAATGTTGAACGAATTGAAACTGGCACTAGATCGAACCAAAGCTGACTTATCTCGATCGCACAGGTAACGGCAAATACCCATAGGGCAATTTTTATCCTCGATATTGCATCTTTACTCTGGCGAACAAACCAAAAAATAATTAAACACCAGAAAATTTCGTATAAGACATCCCCCGAATAGTCTCTAATCCACTCCTGTCCTATGCCCGTATAGGCTTTAGAACCAAGTCCCAACGGCACAATTAACAACAATGCCAGCAGAATCAAAATTTGTTTGCTCGATAATTTTGGGAACATAAAAATGCGATCGCCGATAACAATTTATCCAGTTTAATCTCCATAATCCGGAATTTACGGGTAGCGATCAGCACAATTATTGATGATGATTTTCGGCCAGAAATCTTGATCGCCGATGCCGCAGTTATTGAAGGAGGAGAGTCTGAGTCTTCTCCACTAAATTTTGTGGTTAATTTGTCCGATGCTTTTGAGGAAATAGTAGAGATAAATGATACGAGCAAGCCACAAATATCGATTTCCGATGCTGAGTCCAAACCTACAATAATTATGAGTTACTTCGTTTACGCCAGCGTAACGGCGATGAACATGGCATCGACTTGGCATTAGAGAAGGAAGAAGCTCTGCTAAGGACGGCTTACGATAGCGAAATCGTTGGCTATATTACCGTTGACTCTACAGAACATAACCTATTGAGTGAAGGAATTAGCTACGCTGCTGGTGAAACAGGACAGACAGTCAAATCATCGCTGGCAACAGCTAGATGAGGTAGCTAGATGAGGTGCAAAACTATCCTTCTGTCTTGGCTTCGACTAATTCTTACTACGGTGGAGATTCTGTCGGTTTAAGATATCAGATGGGCAGCATTCTGCTCGATGAAGATACCAGTCGCGATGATGAAATTGCTCACACCAGGGAAGATGTCTCATTTCTTGGTTTCGACAATCTCGGTATTATAATCGCCGAATTTTAGAATACTAGCTCCGTTTTTGTTCTGAGGGCGATCGCCTGATAGAATTGCGATCGCCTTTTTTGATACTTACGTTTAAAAGTGGTTCTTTAAAAAGGAATTTCATCCCAATCTTCGTTACCACTGCTTGCCGGTGCGGCGGCGGGTTCTGCTGCTGGGGCTGGAGTTGGCGCTGCGTATGTCGGAGTAGGTTGTGGCTCGGGTGCCGGGGCAAATTCAACTACGTTAGCTGCTTGCTGAGGACTGGATAGGTTATTGCCCATGCCGTTGACGGGATAAATTCGGGATGCCACTAGCTTGGCGCGTTTTTCTTTATAGCCTTCGGGCATGTCAAACAGATTCATCGACAGACGACCTTCAATAATGATGCAGTCCCCCACACTGTAGGTATTTTTGATGTCTTCTGCCAGACTACCCCATCCTTCTACCTGTACCTTCCCGGGGGCTTCTCCTTCCCTGGTTGGCTCAAACTCTACCATCATCGTCGATACGCTAGTTTGGTCTTGAGTCGAGCGTAATTCGGGATTGCTCACAATCTGCGCCATCAAAATACAGCTATTCATGGGTTTGCTACTCCTGGATATCTAGAATTACTGAGAACTGTGTAAATAATTGTACTGCTGTTTATTGAATTTTTCATCAACAAAGAGAAAAATCCAGTTTGTTTGTCATTGTAACGGCAGTTTTAGCTGATGTTGCTAATAATTTTGTTCGCTATCGACAAAGTTTTGAACTCGGTGGCGGTATTCGGTTAGCTGTTCGTCTACCCACAAGCGATCGCCACTATTGGCATATATGTGTACTAGTGGTTCTCCGGCATCGGGTAAAATTAAAACCCAATTATCGTTTTGTGGATTGACTATTTTTACACCGTCAATTAGCTCTAAATTTTCTTTAGAATGAGTTTCCAGCAAGTGTCGCATCAGCGAACCTTTAGTCTTTAGAGGACAGCGGACAGAACAGGATTTGTGATAAATATTGGGCAAGTCTTGGCGAATATCAGCCAGCGATCGCTCTTGAATTGTCAGCATCTCAATCAGCTTGGCAATTCCAAACATAGCATCAAACCCAGGATGTAGCTCAGGAAAAATAAACCCCATATCGCTACTACCGCCCAAAACGACGTTAGAGTTGACCTGGGACGCTTCCATTAAAGCCGTGGGATTAACCTTAGTCCGAATTACCTTGCCATCATGACGACGAGCAATTTCTTCAACGGCACTGGAGGCATTAACGGGAACGACTACGGTACTGCGAGGGTTAGCGGTAAAAATAGTGTTGACCATTAAGGCAGTAAGAGCTTCCCCCCGAATTGGTAATCCTGCCTCATCGACGAGAATTAGCTGTTCCCCGTTAGCGGATACCTGAACGCCAAAATTAGCTCGTAGGGCTTCAACAACCTGTCCTAGCTGGTCTAGCAACACCTCTTTTTGGGTAGTAGAAATAGCGGTTTCCTGAAGGCTGGCGTTTAGGACCACCGCATCACAGCCGAATTTTGCCAGTAACTGGGGTAAGATGGCACCCGCCACGGCATATACATAGTCGATGACAATTTTGGAACTGCTGCTACGTACTGCTTCAATATTGATATAGCGAGCAAAGGCGCGACTGTAGGTATCGGGCACACCACTGGGGTAGCTAACGCTGCCAATTTCCTGCACCGAAACTCGACGTAGATCTTCTTTAAAATAAGCCCCTTCAATTTTCTTTTCCTTTGATTTAGAAATACTAATGCCCTGGCGATCAAAAAATTCAATCAAGAGATAGTCGGGTCGATTGGGTTCTAGGCGAATATGAATTCCCCCGGAAACATCGATCATCGTCGTCATCATCGTGCGGGCAATAGGAATCGCCGTAGCTTCTAAATTCTGCACGTTAATTCCGGCCGACATTAAACCGGCAATCATCGCTCGACCAACCATCCGGGAGACGCTACGCTGGTCACGAGAAACGATAACTGTCGAACCTAATTTGAGGGTTGAACCGTAAGAAGCACCGAGCTTAACCACAAATTCGGG